>JBOFIR010000090.1:0-12718 GCA_051650265.1 Cellulosilyticaceae bacterium | reverse complement strand
TTCATATCCCTCACCCTTTTCAAATTAATATCATCTCTCGATATATCGCATCTTGTTATATCGACTTGCGATATATCTTATACCGATATAATATGCCTGAGTGCTCTTTTTGTCAATATGTTTTCAGAAAATTTATTTTTAATTTTGATTGCACCCAAATCCTTCTCTCCACAGTCTAATAGATGTAAGCTTACACAAAGAACGAAAGGAACTCACCATGGAACGACTGATTAAAAAAGCAATGAAGGGTGATGCCGAGGCTTTTGTCTCGCTCATGCAGCAAAGTGAAGTCTCACTCTATAAGACTGCCAAAGCCATTCTGGCCCATGAAGAAGATATTGGGGACGCCATGCAAGAGACGATCTTAGCAGCCTATAAGTCTTTGCATACACTCAAAAACCCTCGCTACTTCAACACATGGCTCACCCGCATACTTATCAATAAATGTAACGATATTATCAAGGCCAATCAGAAGGTTGTCCTACTTGAACACTATACAGATCAGGCAACTCTTGGCACTGACACTTCCAAACTAGAGGTCGATGACTGCCTTGCCTCACTCTCCAAGGCGCAACAACTTGTACTCAATCTCTACTACAATCAAGGCTTCAACACCAGAGAGATTGGCGAACGCCTGCACGAAAGTGAGAACACAGTCAAGTCACGCCTCACCAGAGCCAGACGGTATTTTAAAGAAATCTTTTTAAAGAGCGAACAAGGAGGGCTTTGAAATGAAATCACAGCACGATCTAGACACCTACATTCAATCATTCATCACGCAAGATGAGCCCCTGCCTGAGTCGGTAAAGGCAAAAACACAATCTGCATACGAGGAGATCTTATCCATGAATCGAAAAAGAAAAAAATCAAATACAAAAAAATGGTTTATCGCCGCAGGCTTAGTAGCTGCAAGTGTGCTCACACTTCAGACGCCACTGATGGCAACGATTAAAGAACGCCTATTTGGTGGTTCCTACCAAGGCGTTGAATCGGCACTGACACAAGGTGCCATGCAGTACTTTGATGGCATCATCAGCGAAAGTAACGGGATCACCCTAGAAGCCGTAGGTGGCTTCATTGACCCAACGATTATCCACCTGCAACTTCACCTCACGGCAAAAGACCCTGCGCTACTCAAAGGCTTCAAATACACCCAACATAGCCCAAGGTTTGTCGACCAATTTAATATCACAGACGACCAAGGGCGTATGCTTCAAGAAATTGATGAAGAAGGGGAATCTATTCATTTCATCTCAACTTCCACCGAAAGTGTCGATACTCGCGCCATCAGCCAAGGTGAGGTACTCATTGACCTCGTACTTAATTCATCTGCTGGGAACTTCGGAGACATCAAAGGCCTTACCTTACAAAGCACTCAGCTTGCTACCTTCTCTGGTGACTGGCAACTAGAGATTGCCTTCCCCGAAGAAGACACGCCTACTGCCCATGCAACTTATGAGCTGACCACCCCAAACACGCTATTCACACTCACCAGCGCCGAGGCCATCAAGACCGGCCTCAAAATTGACATGATCGTCAAAGCACCTGTAGATGAAAATGTCATCCACGCTGTGCTCATCAGCGAGAGCGGTGACACATTCACCACAGGCCGCGCAGGCTGGATGGAAAGCGTAGCCGAAGGGCAACGCGTCGTCCTCACCTTCGAAGGCCTAGCCGACGAAGTGGGTGATTCCTTCACCCTGCAAATTCCTACCCTACAGGGTGATGACTCCCTCACCTTTAATAAGGTGTCACAAGAATAAACAAAAAAAGAAGTCATGGTAACATGACTTCTTTTTCATTGATGAGAATAGCTTGTACTTGCTCCATATCGATAAATAATGGCTGATTATTCTCATCCATGCTCATATAATACGTCAAAAATCCACCTCTATTTGTACTCATATTTTCCTGATAGAGTGGCAGGATTGACCCATCTTTCATCTTCAAATTTACATTCATATCATCAGTAATAGATACACCATCTAGGCTGTAGGCTCTACCCTCATAGGTTCCTTGCAAAGCAACCCCTAATACAGAGCAATCCACTTGACTTACCTGAACCTGCTGACCATTTTCTGTAATCTGTATCTCAGTACTTATAGTCGGTACTGTCGTAGTATCTTTGACTTGAAACTTAACTTTCCAGTCTTGATCTGCTACAACCTCCTGCACATCATAAGTGATCTTAGTAGCTTTGAGATAAGGTATGATGCTAGGGTCCATCAGTTCTGGAAACTGACTCACGCCCACGCCACCTTTCCACAACGTCGGTCCATCATAATTAACAGCTCTCAGTCCCGACTCATAGCGCTCCCCCGTACGGGTGTCCATCACCTCAGTTACCCAGCCTACCATATAGTCATCATCTGAGTCCGTCCAGTACTTATCACTTGGGTTGCGTGTAAACACTGTCAGTCCGCCATCAGGATTCATAGGATCCTCAAGCTTAGAATCCTGAATCATGCCAACATACATCAAACTTACCTTTGGATTTTCTTTCAATGTAATTCTCTGACTATCTCCAAACTTTTGGCGCAGAAGCCTTTCAAGCTTCATATACAGATACTTGCTATTTGAAGGATAGTCATAGTCTATGGTATCTAGTACCAATGGCTCCTCTCCAGCTAGCTCTGCAAGAGGTATGTCTACAGCCTCTTCTACCTCATAGGATTGAATCAAATTGCTTGCACGCAGCTCAAATGTCTTATTCTGCAACATATCCTCCGTGTTGTATCCTCTGACACAGTATGTCAGTTTCCTGCCATCTTCTGACACAACTGGTGGGGCCCATCCTGTGCCTCGGGTCCATGATTCGTCCCAATCTCCAAGGATGATTGTCTCTTCCCAAGGCTTCTCGCCTTCATTAATAAAGCTAAATACCAACAAGGATTTGTAATGATCTGTAATCGCTGTCTCCACAACCATCTGAATCTCTCCCTTTTGACTCATCTGATTGATCTGCTGTACATGGGGCGCAATTTGCTCGAGCATAGTTTGATCGATGAATGTATTGATACTCCCAATATGGGTTAGGGCATATGCTGTTCCTGATAAGACTGTTATCGTGACAAATACCCATAGCGCTACCTGCTTCAACCCTTTACTCATCAGACTGCTCTGTCCACCTATCCCACGGCGCTGCTTTAAGCATCTTGCCTTAATGGTTTCTTCTAACGCCTCATCTACCTTGACTTGTTGCAATGTTTGATCAATGACCTTTTTTAAATCATACTCTTTATTCATACATACCCACCTCCCTGAGCTGCACTGAAAGCTTTTCTCTCGCCCTTTGTAATCTCACTCTTACAGTACCTTCCTTCAAGCCAAGTACTTCTGCTATTTCCTTTGTTGACAACTCTTGATAATAATAAAGCAAAATCACCTCTTTGTATTTGATACTCAGTCCCATTACCTCATCAAAAAGGCGCTTCTCATCCTCTCCTTGAATCATTTTGCCTTCTATGGACTCTTCTGATATTGTCTCTAAATCAACCCCTGTGATTACCTTTTGAAACCAGCATGTCCGTCTATAATTCTTGCACGTATTGATCGCAATCTTCATGATCCAAGTCTTCTCCCCTGCCTCATGCTTGAATGTATGATACTTTTGATAGACCTTGATAAATGTCTCTTGCACCGCATCCTCTGCAAGTGCCCTATCCTTCAAATACAACACACACATCCTCAAGACACTATCCCCATACGCACTTACCAAACGCTCTATATCCATCAACTCTTCTTTTTGTAAGTCTATAATATATTCCACCACTCTTCCCTCCCTTCCCCTTTTAGACACCTCAGCATGCTTAAATGTAACATATTTTTATTTTTTATAATCTTTTTTGCAACAACCAGCCTAGCTCATCTCTATCGCACATAAAAATCCCCCCCTTCACAAAAAGGGGGGATTGAGGAAATCAGCATCTACTAAGGCCTACATCCTTAAAAATGATTAAAAAATTCTACAATTGCTTCATACACTGCATAGGCATAAGCCATGGTAAATGCTTCGCTTCCCAAGCAAAATGCATCCTCAGCATTTGAGAGAAACCCACCTTCAATGAGTACCGCTGGCATATGCGTCATCTTAAGTACCCACAACTCTGGATCTGGCCGCGTTCCCCGATCCTTTAATCCACCATACGCCACTATTTTTTCTTGGAAAATCTCTGCAATGCTTTTATTTTCACTCCCAATGGTATCTGGATAATAGAGTACCTCTGTCCCATTTATCTCTGGTCTATCAATAGAGTTGTTGTGAATACTGACGAATAAGTCGGCACCGATCTCATTTGCTATGAAGGGCCTTTCCTCAGTGCTCACACTTCTATCGTCTGTTCGTGTTAAATAGACTTTGATATCTGTATTATTTTCGATTAAGTCTCTGACTGCTAAAGTTTGCTTGAGGTTCACTTCTTTTTCTATTAAGTTATTGGAAACACTTCCTGGTGCTTTTCCACCATGCCCTGCATCTAAGAAGAGAATTTTATCATATTTATCTCTTGGTTTTATCAATTGAATTGCTAATTGGTCTGCTTGTATCTCTAGTTCATGTTCATAGATCCCATTCATATGTAAAATGATCTGAGTCGTTAAGGTATTATTAATTTCTATGTACGCAATCACAGCATCTTTGATCATGAGCTCACTGTCATTAAAAGTATCTCCATAATAACCGCCTAAGTCGATTGTGATTTTTTTGCCTATATAATCATTTTGTATCGTGATTTGATCCCCTAAGACCTGCTCGCCTAGTCCAATGAACAGCTTGGTCTCACCACGCTCATAGCGTATGTCGGCTTCACTCACTTCTACATCTGAATCCTCTTGCTTGTCCTCAGTTTCTTCTGATTCTTCTATTTCAGGTAATGTTTCAATAGGACTATTAATACGGATTGTCCGTGATCCTCCGTCCCATCTTACTTCAAAACCTAGCTGTTCACTGATAAATCGTACAGGTACCATAATCTTATTGTTTATTGTTTTGGCAGGTAGATCGAGAGCAAAAGTCTCACCATTTAACCATACCTCAGGATTGTTCATCTCTAGTACAATTAAAGTATCTTGATAGGCAATATAGGCTTTCTTTTCGCCTTCTTTCCACTCTACAAAAGCCCCCATAGGCTCAAAAACTTCTCGTATCGGTACTAATGTGACTTCTTCGATTTGGACAGGTGGCATAGCATAGGTCTCTACTAATGTATCCTCTATGTATAAAGTAATCGGCGCGAGATCATAAACATGTGTACTGCCGTCGTATACTAATTCTAAAGGCGTCGCCTGAGTTTTAGTCATCCCCATACTGAATACCACTAAAGTGATTATCAAAAATAAATATTTTTTCACAATATAAAACCCTCCGCACTAGCCTAATAGCTTAGTGATTATCTTTTGTGTAATACACGCTTTTTTACCCCTATCTCCCTTTTGTTTCTCCTACTTATTCCTAGATGGCATAAGAATCCATAAAATGATATATAACCAAATAGACCCCGTTATGATAAAAATGATCCTTAGGGCTTTCACATTAAATCCAAAATGCTCCGCTACCCCGCCACAGATCCCTTCGATGACGACATCATCCTTCGACTTATATAATTTATTTTCCATTTTTTATGACTCCCCTTTCTCTCTATTTCACTCTTATAATCTTTTCAAAAAGAAGTGTTCTGAAAATCCATCTTGCTCATTTTCATAATGCCCTACTTGTTCATAACCTATTGCCTCATAAAATTCTTTTCCTTGCCAATTGAATGTATCAAGCCTAATCATATTGGCCCCTAATATCAAAGCTCTTTTTTCTACTTCTTTCATTAAAGCTCTTCCTAATCCATGTCTGCGATATGTTTCATCTACAAACAGCGTAGACACATATAAGATTTTAAAAGCTGTCATACATGCATCAACACCTGCAACTACTTTATTATCAACCTTTATCCCCATGCTCATTTGCCCATTCAGCTTGTATGTTATATACTTTTCATTGTATACGCTGAGCATTTCCTCCAAAGCGTCTATCTCATCTTCATCAAGCTCTTCTAAAATGTATTTCATCTCTATTTCCTCCCTCAAATCCCCTGAATTAATAATTGATTCACCTTAAGTTGTTGATGCTATAGTAAACTGGGCAAATGCAACACATCCCATTTCAAAATCAGGAGTAAATGCCATTTGCTTATAAAAAGCTACTGTATTGGGCTGGTTGTCTGTAAGTAAAATTTTTTGATAGACATGGGCATATACACTTAGTATTTCCTTAAGCATAAGACTCCCAATGCCCCTTCTTTGATACTCAGGCAATACAATAATATCTTGGATGTATATAATCGAATGCCCATCTCCTACTACACGAATAATCCCAACTAATTTCTCATCTTCATAGGCTCCCACGATGGCTAAAGAACCTTTATAAGCATTTCTTAACATCTGAGGATTGTTCGTATAGTTGACCCACCCCACACTGTTATACAATGCTAAAATTTCATTTTCTTTGTACTGCTCATACTTCTTCACTTGAATTGTACTCATCTTTTTTCTCCTCACATTTATAAGTTCTTAATGATTTAAATGTAGTGAAGAGTTTTCATCCACCACATTAAGCAATGGCATAACGTAATTTACACATCTTCGTAACCCCCTAAATTGTATCTTTTATTTATTTTAAATTATCTGATACTTTTATTCCATTACAGGTTGATTACAATTTTCTCCCTTTATTTCTCTTCCTCCTCACAAAAAATACCCAAGGGGATTCTATTACAAAATCGCCCTTGGGTATTTTTTATATTTATCTTATTTTTTAGATGCTTTATTTTAACATGTTTCTTTTCGTAATTTAGAGATTTCATCAATAGTCATTCCTACCTTCAATGCAATCATCTCATCCAATACATCTAACACAGCTCTCGCCACTACCAACTTTCTTTTTCTAACCCCCTGCTCTATCCCTTCTTTTATTCCCTCTTCTCTCCCTCAAACTTACATAGACATTTCACCCAAAAAGCCCATTATTTCCTTAACTCGAGATGCATAAGAGTGCCGTTGTACAGCTTGATAGCCTTTTTGTCTTATTTCATTATAATAGGCCTCATCATTTTTCAATGTATTGTAACACGTTAAAACCTCTTGTGTTGTTTTGGCAACAAGAAGCTCTTCTCCAACCCTAAATGCTCTTCTTACCTCTGGCGTATCATAAGTAATCATCACTCCACCACTTGCTAGAATTTCATAAGTGCGTTTAGTCAGATGCCCTGGATGGTTTTGTGGCACTAAATTTACAAATGCCTGTTCATAGACTTGTCTTGTTAATTCATAAGGACACTTACCCTTATAGTACTGTTCTGGAATAGGGTATCCCATAATATTCCTTATGACATTCAAATGGTTACTATCCCCCCAGATTTCTAGTGGGATATTGGTTTCAGCAAATGCACCAATCAAAGTTTTTACCGATAATGTTCTATAGTGGTTAGGTTGATTTTTAATAATATTTCCATAACTATTTCCTACAAATACAACACCTTGTTTTTCCTCTTCTTTATTCATCATATAGTGCGTTGTGGGATTGAACCCATAAGCAAGCATCTCACATGGTATATTTTGTGACTTTAAAAACAAAAAAAAGTCAGGGCATATAGTAAGAACCAAGTCAGGTTTTCCCATAAGAACAAATGGCATTTCGTAATCCCGTGCCCAGGTAATTCCATCAGTATCCCAATGAATATATTTATATGAAGCGTCCACTCCTCGTGTCCCCATAAATGCTATAATTTCTTTCCTGTTGTAGCATGAAGGCGACCCAAAAGTCATCACTAAATCAACTTCTTGCTGTGAAATTTCTTTTTGGTAATCTGCTATGGATTCAGGCATTATCCCCCTTACCTGATGCCCTTCATTCTCAAATCCCCAAATCAAGTCTTGCAGAAAAATTTGGTCTTTCCCAAATAATAGAACCCTCACCTTATCCCCCCCTTTTTTCACTGCTATCCTACTGCGTTATCTCATATTCTACTTATAAATACTATTTACAGCAGAGGTTGTCTTATGCCTACAAAAAACATATTATCCGCATCAAATTCAACGTCGCCTATGAACAGTTTAGTAACCCCTTCTTAGAAGCTCTCATTTCTATTTTTACCTCTCCAATCAATGATACTATTGCTAATCTTATAACTGATATAGCGTATGTAATTTTCACTTTCTGGAATTCGCAATGCATACGGTATAAAAAAATACCCAAAGATCCATTGCAGATCCTTGGATATTTCTTTTATACTTATGAATTGATTGCCTCTATATCTTCCTTTGAAAGTTCTGTAATCGTCATAATCTCTTGGATACTCATACCTTTATCCAGTAACTTCTTCGCCATCTGTCTACTTGCTTCTAATATGCCCCTTATTGGTGTATCGTAACAGAAAATTTATTACGTAAGGGTAATATCTCACATGGCACAGTGCTATCAAAAGCAATGACATTATATAATAATGAAGGTGGCAATTGTATCTGGCCTCATATTCCAGAAAGATATTGGGCTCAAGCTGTAGAAGAAATAATTGGAGTTGTAAAATAGTACTCATTTTAATAGCAGAACATAATCTGCATAATAATGAGTAACAAAAACTAAGTTTGTTTGGATGAGAAAAGGACTTGAAATGGGAGCATTTTATTTGTTATTCATTCTTTGTCTCATAAACCTCAACGCGAACATAATAAGACTATAACAAATCCAAGAACTTGTAAAAATAACAAATATACCAGAATAGGCGTTACTTGCCAATGGCTCCCGTAATCCATCTAGCCATACATATCCAAACACTAATAGCATGGCTGGAATATAAATGATCAGTTCTTTAAGTAAAACATTTTTAATACGAACATTTTTTTCGAGTTGAATAACTAGTACTCCAATAAAGACAATCACTGCCCGAGATAGTTCATGCCAATTTCCACTTGGGTCTTCATAGATGCCATTTAAAAGATACGCAACACTGTTAAGTACTGTCACTACGGTATAAATCCCACAATACAGCAATAAAATATTTTTCCAATGTTCTTTTAGATATGTTTTCACCCTATTCCTCCATTTTTAAAGACTTGTAAATAATAACTTATTCAATAATCAACTTCAGTATAACAAATAGAAATTTAATATTTCAACCATTCAAAATATATCGTATAATATTCCCATACAAATCGGAAAGGGGGAATTATAATGAAAACAACATCCAAAACAAATCAATTCACAACTGCACTGAGGAGGGTGACTATACTTTAACCCGATTCTTATACGAGGAGGATTTATTTTGAATATAACGATTCGAGAAACATCAGCAGCAGATTTAGAAAATGTCATGGATTTATGGAATAATGGTGAAGTCATGTTCTACGTAGGTTTCCCAAATGGACTTGGGATCACATTGGATCAACTAGAGCGTTGGCTAGAAAATGGTCAGAAAAACCCTTTCTATCAACACTTTAGTATCTATACGGATGAACTTGGCTACTGTGGGGAAACATGTTATGACGTTGACCGTGCTCATGATCTGGCTTCACTAGATATCAAATTGCTTCCTAAAGCCCAAGGTAAGGGGATTGCTGCTTATGCACTGCGCTATGTGATCAACCAAGTCTTTGCATTAGACTTAGCGACAAAAGCTTATGTAGAGCCTGCACCTGCCAACCAAAAAGCTTGGCAACTCTATGAGCGCATTGGCTTTGTGAGCAAACCAAGACCGGCATTTTTGGAAGCTGATGAAACTTATCTAGAGATTACAAAAGACTTATTTCAATCCTAACAACAAAAATACCCAAGGGCTGCCCATTATCAATGTGGCCCTTGGGTATTTTTTATACTCTATGAGTTTTTCATGACGATTGTTTCCACTGCATCTGCCACATGCTCACAGGTATCGCAGCACTTCTCAAGGCATGTAAACATTCTACTCCAGCTCATCACTTCTATTGGGTCTTTCACATCTCTGTACAGGGTATGCATCGCTTCTTTGTACATGCTATCGCCCATCTCTTCGAATCCGTTGACTTCTACAATACTTTTGCTAAGTAGCTCTGGCTTTTTGAAGTTAGGCAGTGCCTCTAGTGCGACTTTCAACGCTTCACAGCATTTTTCGATAATGCCTGTAAAGCGGAGTGCTTCTGGCCGAATGGTCTGGATATTAAACATATAAAGGTGTAAAAGGACATCTTCAATCGCATCGGTCACATCATCAATCTCTTGGGCTAGCAAAATAATATCCTCACGCTCAATAGGGGTGATAAAAGCTCTTGCAAGTTCTTTCATCATCTCATGTTTGATGTTGTCTGCCGCATGCTCAATCTCATGCATTGCTCGCATTTGCTCTTCTAGCTTTGCGGTCTCAAAATGACCCAATATGCGGTGAAGCATGGTTGCTGCATCACAAGCATATTCTACTGCCTCTACAAACATTGCAAAATAATCAAAGTCTTTTCTACGTGACATTATGGTTCCTACCCTTCCTATGTATTACATGTTGTATTTACTCTAAACATATGTGGCACATCTCTAAAAAATCCACATAAAAAGCTTCGCCATCATATAACCAATGAGCCCACACCCTGGGAATGTTAATACCCATGCATAAACCATCTCTTTAACCACACCCCAGTTCACTGAAGACAGACGTTTGGCCGCCCCAACACCCATGATTGCTGTTGTTTTGGTATGTGTGGTGCTTACAGGTAGCCCTGTCAATGAAGAAAATAGCAAACATCCTGCGGCTGCAAAGTCTGCGGCAAATCCTTGATATTTCTCAAGCTTTACCATATCCATGCCCACAGCCTTGATAATTCGGTATCCGCCTATCGAAGTTCCAAGCGCCATCACCGCCGAGCACAGTACCATGAGCCAGATGGGGATCACAAACTGTGTCACTTCACCTTGCCCTCTCGCAAGGAAGATCCCTAGCATAAAGACCCCCATGAACTTCTGCCCATCTTGCGCACCATGCATAAATGCCATGGCTGCACCTCCTGCAATCTGTGCCTTCTTGAAGAAGCCTTCTGTTTGCCTGCGATCCATCCGCTTACAGACTAAGCCTGTCACTTTGACGACTACCCATCCCAATACAAATCCTAAAACGGTAGATAATACAATCCCGTATATAACCTTTACCCATTCATTCCCATTGATCCCTGCAAGGCCACCTTGTAGTGCAATAGCTGCACCGGATATCCCCGCAATCAGTGCATGGCTCTCACTGGTTGGAATCCCAAACCACCATGCCGCAGTTGCCCATGTGACAATGGCAAACATAGCTGCACACAATGCCACCAACGCATTACTCGAATTGCCCCCAAAGTCCACCATCTTATAGATAGTCTGGGCTACTGTAGCATTAACCGCCGTCATCACCAACACCCCTAGAAAATTAAAGATTGCAGCCATCAAAATCGCTGCCCGCGGCTTCATAGACCTTGTGGAGACACAGGTCGCAATCGCATTGGGCGCATCAGTCCATCCATTAACCAGGATTACTCCTAAGGTTAGAACCACTGTGATAAATAGTTCTGGACTAGAAATCAGTTGCGAGAGAAACTCAGAAAGTGAAATCGTCATGATCTCATCACCTTTCAAATTTAGTTGTACGCATTTATTATATGCTTTCCACAGATCGGCAACAATATATTTTCTAAATATTAAAAATAATATTTATTTATTCTGATATTGACATTTTTTACACGTAGGTTTATACTTCGTTTAGATAGTTAGATAATTATCTAATTATCTAATACTCCAAGTCATAATCTAGAAAGGAGTCTCATCATGAATGATGTATTTAAAGCCTTATCAGATCCAACACGTAGACAGATTCTCCAGCTCCTCAAGGAAAAAGACCTTACGGCAGGGGAAATTGCAAGCTACTTTGATATTGCAAAGCCCTCCATCAGTCACCATCTCAATGCACTCAAGCAAGCACAGCTGGTGCTCTCTGAAAAGCAAGGGCAAAACGTTCTTTATTCACTTAATACAACCACATTTCAAGAAGCTATCCGTTTTTTCTTTGAAATGCTAGGAAAGGATGATGACCATGAAAAAAAATCATAACCCACTTTTACTTGTATGTGTGGTACTTAGTTTAATCTCACTCGTTGCCACATTTTTTGTACTGCCAAACCTCCCTGCACAAATCCCAATCCACTGGAATGCTGCAGGTGAGATTGATAGCTACGGGAGCCGCAACTATGCATTGCTCACAGGTGCATTGCCACTCTTCATGCTCCTGCTCTTAGTGGTTATTCCTAAGATTGATCCTAAGAAAGCTTCTTATGAAAAGCATGCCAAAGCTTACCACTTAGTGACACTTCTTATTACAATCTTTATGATGCTGATCCACTGGGTAACTGTTCTTGTAAGTATTGGTTACAATCTCTCAGTAGGCATGATCGTTCCTGTTGCAGTCGGTGTACTCTTCATTATCATTGGTAACTACATGCCTCAGATTCGTCCAAACTATACATTCGGTATTCGTATCCCCTGGGCACTCAATAATGAAGACAACTGGCGTGCAACACACCGCTTTGGTGGCTATGCTTTTGCACTTGCTGGCGTATTTATGATCCTTGATGGACTCTTTTCTCACGTCATCATCGGCTACTTATCTACAGCAGGTATTTTCATCTGCATCTTTGCACCAATGATTTATTCTTATATCTATTATCGCAATCATGAAGGGAA
>JBOFIR010000089.1:0-28157 GCA_051650265.1 Cellulosilyticaceae bacterium | reverse complement strand
AGGTATCATTCTAGAATTTGTGAAAATGCAAAAATTAATCCTATTGAAGTAACTTTAGAGGATAAATCCATAACCAAGTATTTAGGCATTAGCTTTCATGCTTTAAGACATACTTTTGCAACCAGACTCCTTGAATCTGGTGAAAACATCAAAACTATACAAATACTATTAGGACATTCAGATATTGAAACAACTTTAAATATTTATACACACATCTTGGAAGATACAAAGAAGGCTACTACCCACAAACAACAGGCTTTATTTGAGGAATTGGTAGCTGAATAAACTTACGTATTTTGTAACTCACTTTATAACTCACTTTAATTTTAAAGAATGTTAAAATGGGTGAAATTAGATTTAAAAATATAAGATATTAAGTCTAACTGATATTCTTCAACACATTGATACTGCTAGGTTTATGCTTGATATATATACCTTTCATGATAAACTACAATTAGCCCTATACCCTAACTGGGGGGCATGAGGTCGCGGGTTCGAGCCCCGTCATTCCAACTGTGCAGGAGGAAACCTTTGATGGATAAGGGTTTCCTTTTTTTGTTTTAATTTTTCACCACTCCTATTTTTACTAATTGATAAATCCACACAAATATAAGCAAACCTGTTATAGCATTTGTAAACTCCATTAAACCACCCCTTCATCCATTTAATCTACCCACAACAAAACTCGCAAATTCATAATCACTTTTATGTACATAAATATAATAGGTATAGATATATTTGCTATCTTGTCCCCATGCTCCTCTACTACCCCTACTAGCTCCCATTATTTGAGAATTGTTACTCAACAAAAAACACCTAACCCCATTTCTAGAATTAGATGCTCTTATCACTTTTTGGATCTACCCCTATTGCTGCTGATCAATCAGTTGTTTTATTTTATTCTTTGAATAATCGTCAAGAGCCCCCGTTATTGGTCCCCCTATTATCTCTCCTTCTTTATTCACTACATATGTACTAGGGAAGGCTGTTATTTTATCTAAACATTCCTTCTCAAATTTACTATCTTTAATTGGCTTTAGATTTTTATAAGTAACACCTTGAGTTGCTATAATTTCTCTAGCTAATGCAAAATTTTCATCGCTGTCACTAATATCTGTTGCTATTCCAATAAAATTGATATTCTCTTCTTTAAACTCTTGAGATACTTTTTCTAGATAAGGCATTTCATCTATACAAGGTACACAGCCCGTATACCATACATTCACAATTGTAGCATCATAATCACTGAATATACTACTCTGTACAGCTTCACCTTCAAAGTCAACAGCTTCAAGTTGCAAAAAATCTTCTACTATCTCCTCATTACTAGATGTAGCACATCCACAAATAGTACTCATTACAACCGTCAATATTAGAAATAATATTACTCTACTTTTCATGTTTCTTCCCCACTTCTCTATTTTTTATTTTTATATGAATCGATGGTTGGATAGCCTGTTTAGGGCATTGATGCATACACTCTCCACACCGAATACATTCACTATCATTAGCTTGCTTGCGTATATCTATATCCATCTTACAAATTGTGGCACATAGTCCGCAGTCTGTACACTCTGTAGTTTTTAAACTATACCGATATAAGGCAACTTTATTAAATAGTCCATAGAAGGCCCCCAATGGGCAGATCCATTTACAAAATGGCCTATAAAAAAATATGCCTAATATTATTAGTCCCATTAGAACAATGCTTTTCCAAGTAAATAACCATCCAAGGCTATTACGAATCGCAGGATTAGCCATAGCCAAAGGAATCCCTCCTTCTAAGATTCCCACCGGACAAATGTACTTACAAAATGTTGGATTGCCAAGCCCCACCGCATTTACTGCTACTATAGGCAAGATACAAACAAACAACACCAACACAGCATACTTTAATTTAGTCATCCATCTCACTTTTTTACTACTTATCTTACGAGATGGTATCTTATGTAAGAGTTCTTGAAACCAACCAAAAGGACACAAGAATCCACAAACTACTCTTCCTAAAACAGTTCCAAATAAAATACATATGCCTAAAATATAATATGAGAAATTAAACTTCTGAGTGCCTGCAACGGATTGAAATGCTCCTATAGGACAAGAAGCTATTGCGCCAGGGCATGAATAACAATTTAAGCCTGGCACACAGATTTGCTTTATAGCTCCTTGGTTAATAGTACCTTCAAAAAAATTCTGCATATTAAGATTAGTAACTATAGTAGTAAGTGCCTGTATCCCTGGTCGTATTCTTCTCTGTTTATCCAATTCCAACACACTCCAAACATAACCTTATTGCTTTTTCAAACACTACTTGAACTTCCCCACGCAATATCCCTCTAACAACACATGTTATCCCGAAGATAAGTGCCGCACATGTCATTTTATACCTACTTATAAATTTGCTCATTATCCCCAGCTCCCGATAATTTTAATTAACTTTAGCATTATACTATTTATTTTAAATATTTTCAATGTTTATATATTTACAAAGTATTTTGTCAACTAATTTTACTCTTACACATAATAAAAACACCTAACCCTACCTCTAGAATTAAATGTCCTCATTACATTACTCATATTCCCATCAAATATCCCTCTACATTACTATACCCTTTCAGTTCCTGTGGCACTTTCACATTATTCTTAACCTTACCGCCTAAAAGTTGTAACACCTATTCATATTTTCCTTGATAGGTTACTTTACTGAATGGAGATAATTTGTTATACCTTCTGGCAAAAAGAAGGGGCCTTCGCTCATTGACAGTCTCGCTTTTGCATATATTAAAAGTGAATCTTTCTAAAGGAATGAGCGCTATGCGATTAGAGAAAGTAAAGCTTGGCCTTTACACCCTTGACGACTGTGTTGCCCTAAATGATTACGTGAACTACTCCAATAAGGTTCTCGTTTTGAAACCTAACTACCTCAGCGAAGAATACCGCATTCCTGCGCTTCAGCTCTTTAGCTGCGCCTTTGAAGGTGACTACCCCAATAGTCACAAAGACACCACCTTAGTCGGCTCATTTCCAGCTACAGGAACAAGTGGTGGCCACATCCGCAGGTCTGACGTATTGGGGATCTTAAAACCTGACCTTGTCACACTGCTTGAACTTCATCACACATTATCAAAGGAAGTGTAATACTTCCTTTTTATTTGTTTATTCCTCTTCAAATACGTGCTGATGCTTTTTAAAGAATTCATAGTATGCACGTACATTTGGAACCTCTGTCCACTTCTTTGTCCCTACAGGCGCGGTATCTAGATCATAGATCTTGGCCCCGTCTATTGCTAGCAAAAATGGGGAATGTGTAGAGATCACAAACTGACAACCAAAGTATCTGGCTGAGTCTGTGATGAACTGCACCAACTCCATCTGTTTTTGAGGGGAGAGACTATTCTCAGGCTCATCTAGCAAATATAACCCATTGTCTAAAATTTTTTCAGTAAAGTATTTGAAGGCACTCTCCCCATTTGAGTACTCCCGCATATTCTTCACAAGATTCTTTTTGACGTACATGGATTGCGTATGACGCCTTGTTTGATTCACTTTTTTGAGTTGATCATAGTCTTCTAAAGACTGCATCTTGAATCCAGCATACTTCGTATCCAAATAGTCGACAAATAGTTCCTCACGCTTTTGATCAATCCCTTCATTCATCATCCGCATATTGAGCATATAATCAAACACATCATCACTTGTGATAATCTGACTATGAGAAGGGAGTTCATCACAGAGTTCAAAGTCACATATCTCCAGATACTCTTCAAAGAAACTCGACTTGTTGTAAGGTGCTACACGCGCAATCTGCAACTTCTGTGCCATTACATTGAGCGCAGTT
This sequence comes from Cellulosilyticaceae bacterium, assembly GCA_051650265.1. GTDB lineage: Bacteria > Bacillota > Clostridia > Lachnospirales > Cellulosilyticaceae > JBOFEH01. Next base: position 24,319 of record JBOFIR010000089.1, on the reverse strand, counting down.
GTCTTACCTGACCCATTGCCCCCATAGAGGATCGTAATAGGGGCTAAATGCAAATGGGTGCATTCGTTGCGAGACAGCACCCTAAAGGGGTAAAACGTACTATAGCACTTTCTTTGTATGGATACGATAAAATGAAACTCTTGATCCTCATTGGGAAATGTAAACCGATTAAGATACATGACATCACCTATTTATATTTCGTTTTAGATTTATCCTATCAATTTTGAAAGTATTTTTCAATCCCTAGCACACATAGTGAATCTAAAAAGGTGACCTACGCACTGTAAGTCACCCGCCTTAACCCCTATGCAATTGTACATAGGATCCAATCATCTTCTTCACCTATGATGGTATAACCATATTCAATAATCTGCTCTTTCGTCCAGCTCTTCGCACTTAATCTGATTCTGATCATCTTCCCTCACTCCCTGTCTCAAGGAGTGTTGCCATACCGTGCCCACTCTATACATTTACCTGGCTATTGCTTGACCCCTCCTGATGTAATGTCACCCATAATCACGTCTGATAACACAACGAATAAGATAAATGTTGGTACAAATACAATAATAACTGCTGCAAAAAGTCCTGGATAGTTGCCTGTATTACCCATCCCTTGTATGATGGATTGAAGTGCTACGGCCAAAGTTTTGCGTTCATTATTACTTGCGAGGATCAGTGCCCAGATGTATTCATTCCAATAAGTAATGAAGTTGAAAATAGTCACTGTGATAATCCCGGGCTGGGCAAGTGGGAAAATAACTTTCCAGAAGGCTTTGATATGACTACATCCATCTACCAACGCTGCTTCTTGCAATGAACTTGGAATGGTACTAAAGAACCCTTGTAAATAAAACATACATGCTGGAATACCTATCCCAATATAGATAATCCATAATGTAGAGATACTGTTATTGAGTTTGAGTGTAACAATCGTCATGAAGATCGGCGCAATGAGCATCACACTTGGCAAGCCCATAGCACTTGCATAAGCTGTCTGTAAGACTTTTTTCCCCCTGAATTCAAAATTAGTGAGTGCATATGCTGCAGGTGCACAAATGAAGACTAGCCCAATACACGTCACACCTGTATACAACAAACTATTCCCAAAGTATTTTAAAATATTGTATTTCTCAAAAACGTCACGATAGCCATCAAGATGGAATCCACTTTGCAAGAGTTCGCCCTTAAAGATTTCCTTCGTCGTGCTAAAGGATGCTAAAAATACCCATGAAATGATTACACCAACTACAGTACCTAATCCAACATTCAAATCTGCTAACAACACATTCCCGGCTGAGTTTCCAAATATGAGTCCATACATATAGTTTGCTGGAGTCAGCGTTGCAGGATCCCCTGCATTGACACTAAATACCCGTGACCACAAGAAGAAGTTGATACTTGCAAGACACCAGAAGATCATAGCTGTCTTCATAATATCTTTGATCAAAGGTAAAGTAATCTTCCTGTAGATCTGAAATTCACTAGTTCCCTCAAGCGCTGCACAGTCAAAAAGGTCTTTGGGAATCTTGCTCATGGCTGCCATGAACATGACCATATAGTAACCAATCCCACCAAATGTATAGGCAATCAGCATCGCCCAGAAAGCGTATTCTGCAGATGTCCATGGGATGTCTGCTAGCTTATGTAAGCCTAAAAGATCAAAAAAGGTTTTGAAAAAACCAAATTTGTTATTAAAAGCATATTGTGTCCACATCACAACCATAGCTACTGGTATGATCACATTAGGCAAGTAGATCATACATTTCCAGAACTTCCCGAACTTCATGCCCTTATTCAAAATGTAGACAAAGAACATGGAAATGATGAAAGTTGCGACACCTCCTATTGCACAAATAAGTTTTGTTTGTTACTATTGTTTCATATTTTTACCGCTATTTAGTCTCATCTAAAAGGAGTTATCTGCATGATTATGAACATCTACGAAATGCGTGAGATGCCAGCACTTTTCAATGTGACACATATCATCTCTGCATTTGACATTACCTTTAACAAAGATCATCACGTCAAAGCTGAAATCCATAATTTTTGGGAACTTGTATACGTTCAAGAAGGCACCATTGGTGTAACAGCAAATGATCAAATTCTCGAACTTCAAAAGGGGCAAATCATTTTTCACAAGCCTGGCGAACTTCACAATCTCTGGTCCGCAGAAGGTAGCACACCCACCGTCTTTATTTTTACGTTCTGTCTTGACCGTGAACTCAAAAAATTAGAAAATATGCGCTGCTCCCTCCTTCCTAAAGAACAGTTACTCATTGAACAACTTAGAGAAGAGACACACGTCTTTGAAACGTTAGTAGATGAGGATACAACACTCATGCATATCCAGTGTCATGCCAAAAATACTTATGGTATTGATCATAGCGTCAAAAACTACGTCGAGCTTTTACTTATCCAAATTATAAAAAATCATCACAAAGGCGATCCTCTTCCTATCCAAAAAGGTAGTTCCTATACCCATTATCAGAAAATATCTGCTTATATACAGGCCAACCTCTTTACAAAAGTCAACATTGATATGATCTGCGAAAATTGTAACGTGAGCCCTACCACTCTCAAAAACATTTTTAAAAAATATGTTGGTCTAAGTGCTATGGAGTATGTGAATCAACTTAAGATTCAAGCTGCAATTTCACTCCTAGAGCAAGGACTCACTCATCAAGAAATTGCCGACCGTCTCGCCTTTTCCTCACCTTATTACTTCTCTACAGTGTTCAAGCGGGTCATGGGCTCTTGTCCAAAAGATTTCAGAAACACACCTTCAGATTGACCAATTTTATATGTTTCATGTCCGGCAAAGTATTCTAAAGTGTGCATATTTCGCTAAAATAGTCTTAATAGCTTTTTAATACATATCATTTAGGAGGGTTACTTATGAAACAAATCAAAGCCATCGTCATCGGAGCAGGGCCTAGAGGACTGCATGTTTATAGTTCCTATGCTTTACAAAATCCGGATGAAATCAAAATTGTAGGGGTAGCAGAGCCCCTAGAAGATCGCAGAAAGAAAGTACAACTCGAACACAATATCCCAGATGAATATTGTGTCAGTTCTTGGGAGGAACTTTTGGACAAGCCAAACTTTGCTGATGTTGCTTTCATCTGCACCCCTGACAAACTTCACTTTGAACCTGCTATGAAAGCACTTGATCAAGGCTATCACCTACTCCTTGAGAAACCCATCGCACCAACAGCTGAAGAATGTATCCAGATTAGAGACAAGGCCAAAGAAAAAAATCTTCATGCCGTTGTATGTCATGTACTTCGCTATACCAATCTGTTTAGAACACTCAAAGAAATCGTAGATACCGGACGTATCGGCAAACTCATCTCTATGACACATTGTGAAAACGTCTACCATATCCATCATTCACACAGTTATGTGCGTGGAAACTGGAACAAGCTTGCGGATAGTGCACCTATGATCCTTGCAAAATCTTGTCATGACATGGACCTTATCCAATGGCTTTGTGGTGAAGAATGTCGTGAAGTCTCATCCTTCGGCAGCCTCACCTACTTCTGCCCTGATAACGCACCTGATGACGCACCAGCTTACTGCATGGATGGCTGCCCTCACCTCCATACTTGCACCTATTCTGCCCCACGTATCTATGCAAAAGAAAAGCTCTGGGGTACTGATTACTTTAGCCCAAGACCAACAACTACAGAAGAGACACTTGAATATCTCAAAACATCACCTTATGGCAAGTGCGTTTTTAGAGCAGGTAATGACGTAGTTGACCATCAAGTTGTCAACCTCTCTTATCAAAGTGGGCTCACTGTTTCCTTCACTATGTGCGCCTTCACCCAAGATTCAAGCCGTACCATGCGTATTATGGGAACACATGGTGAGCTACGTATCCTCTTTGGTAATACACACGTAATTGAAGTTTATGACTTCCGTACAGGACGCAAAGACGTGATCCATACCTCACAAAACGCATCTGGTCATGGTGGCGGTGACCATAATCTCCTGAGTGACTTTATCCGCTTCATGGCAACAGGCGAAGCATCACCTTCTATTACCCCGATCGATGTTTCTGTAGAAAGCCACTTGCTTGCTTTTGCAGCAGAGCACTCCCGGGTAACCCATCAAACTGTAGATATGTCTACTTATCGCCAACATGGCGAATGCTAAAAAGGAGCCTACTTGGGCTCCTTTTGCATGTGATCTATTATGCAGCTACATTGCTACCGTTTTTCCTTATACCTCTTGTGGTATGTTTTCTCCTACGCCAAACTGCTTGACCTGCTCCACCATATGCCCAATATTACCTTCTCCTGCAAATCGCGTCTGATCAAAGAAATTTTCTGTAACATCTAGCCACACAAGAGGATGCATCTCTTGCCTGAGCGCTACGTCTCCTCTGAGCTGCCCCACATACACCTCTACATAACACCCTTGGTTATAATATGTAAAATCCATCATATGCGAAAGCTTTACATCGCTCTTTGTAATCCCAGTCTCTTCTTCTAACTCTCTATAAGCGGCTGCTTCGCCAGACTCTTCCTTTTCAATCTTGCCCCCTACCAAATTGTATAGTCCTATATATGGATCTTTGATACGTTTACAACATAGTAACTGTTCCTTGTTCTGTGAATAAATCATAATACAGTTGTACCCTTGCATTTTCCTTCCCTCTCTTGACTTGATTAAAGTAATCGCTCTAGTGTCTCCAAAATCTCAAATTCCAGCATTGTATCAAATCCTTCTTGCCTCAGCCTTACTAATTGCTCCCTCACTTCGTGAAGCTTCAAAAAATAGGCAAACTCTCGTTCACCCTCTTCATAGACTTTTACAACTTGTTCTTTTTCTTTTCTTGCTTGGCCAATGGTAATGAGCCCCTGCGCGTACTGTCCGTATAGTACTCTTGAGGCAATATAATAAGCCTGCTCATATCCTTTTAGGCCCTGAGGCATTTCTTCTTGCTTCTTTGCTAATTTATCCAGTTGTTTAATGTCCATTCGCCTGCTCCTTTTCACTCATTATCCTTCTATTATAACGAACTTTCTGTCACATTCGCAACAAGGGATTCCAGCAAAAAGAGCTTACCTTTAAGGCAAGCTCCTCAATTGTTTCTTTATTTAGACCAGAAACTGCCACATTGTGTATCATGACTACAACTTGCTGTACTTGCGCCTGACATGGTTACATTCACCGCATGACATTTGCCACTGTCATTAAACAAACAGCCCCCTACTTCACACTTGATATCTACTTCATACTGCGGATCATGCTCACAGTTACTCGCTGTATATTCACTACTTGTGAAGTCTGCGCAACAAGTACTTTCTACGTTTGTCGCACCTGGCCCATCTACACCTATCAAACTGAGACAACACAAGTTATCTTTATTATGAGAACAGTTTCTGACATCACACGTTAATTTTGGCATACACACCTCTCCTTTAGCAAATTTGTCTTGATTAGTGTATGCTTTTTTGATCCGAACAATACTTTAGTTGACAAGGGAATCCAATCCATTCATTTGAAAATCATATGAATTTTATGCATTTTTTCTTTGTAATTTCAAAAGTACTATGCCCCCTAAGATGGCACACAACCCACCAAAGATAAATGGGAGCTTGTTGCCTATATCGAAGATGAAACCTGCCGTAAGTGATCCTATAATCATCCCAACCGCCTTGGCCGAACCTTGAATTCCCATGACTTCACCGTAGTTATCCTTGGCAAGCTTACTTACGATACTCTGATGAATTGGAATAATAAGCGCACTTGTCGCAATAAATACAAGAAGCAATACAATAGCGCCACCAATACTTGGCATCAAACTGGCAAGGATCAGACTGGTACCTGCACCCAAAGTAACCACTTTAATTGTGCTGTACTCATCAAAGCGTCGCCCAAGATAAGGATTTACCACAAGATTCATAATCAACGCTACAAGTCCTGCTACCGCCATTACAAGTCCATTGACTGTAGTTGGCATATTAAGCACTGATTCTACATAGTAGTTGATTGTTGAATTATAGGCCGTTGTCGTAATGGAGATCAGTCCCATCACAATAATCATAGCCCCCAATGCATTCTTAAAATCAATTTGGTTGGTACTTGGTCTAAGATGCCCGAGATACACCTTCAGTTTACCTGTTATCTCTTGTTTCGATTCTGCGAAAATCAATGCAATAATCCCTGCAATCACAAGACACAATACAAACTGCATCACAAATGTATACCGGTAGTCGCTCTGGCCAACTACCCCACCAAGCAGTGCCCCAACAGCACTTCCTAAAGATACGCTGGCTGTATGATAGGATAAAAACTGAATACGATTGCTTGTTGTAGTGAGATCTGTCATTGCAGCCACTGCTACCGTCACAAAACAAACAGATAAACCACCACCTAATAATCTAAACAACAAGATAGGTACCACAGCTGTACTCAGACCAAACCCTAGTTGACTGATCCCATAACCAATCACCCCAATAATTAGGAAACGTTTGCGTCCCTTTTGATCTGAAAAGGCTCCCCATATAGGTGACATTACAAAATTAGCCACCGCCATAAATGAGAAAAATACGCCAAACATATAGGCTGGTAGCCCTAACACATTGATGAGCTTTGGTGTTACTGGATGTGCCATATTAAAAGTTGCCATCGTTATAAAATTAATGAGTAATAATTTATTGATATTTTTTCTTTTCAAAATTTAACCCTCCTTTAATATCTGTTTCATTATAAGGAACTGGAGGTATATTGTAAAGTAAATAGGCTTATACTAACATCAAAAAGGAGGGTTAGACATGGCAAAAGACAGTCAAATCGACAACAAGGAAGCACGCATGGCAAAATGCAATTATCAGACACCACTTACAAGTGAAGAAGGTAAAAACCACAATCGCACCGCAAAAAAACACTCTACAAAACGCGAAGGTTTTCAGAGTCCACATATCAATTAAAAAAACAGAGGCAAAATGGTTGCCTCTGTTTTTTTAATTGATATGTTTCTTTTAGTCGTTCCAATTACTCTTTGGAACAAAACCAATAAGCACTGGCGCTGATGAACCATTTGGTAACATATAAGTAAGTGTCTTTGTCTGCCCTGCTGGGATCACCCCTAGGAAAGTTGCACGATTTGAACTTGGGAAATAGCCAAGATTTGGTGCAAGGTAGGCTGGTGTATCATCCCACTTGATCGCACCCTTGAACATATTACCTCTTGGATTAAGAATCACTGCTGTATCTTCCTCTGCTGTAATCGTAATTTCATAAGTCACACCAAAGTTTCCTCTATTATAAACAGTATCTCCTAGGATGGCATCATATCCAGACACCCATTCTGTAGCATCTTTACCAATCACAATCTTACTATTGCCATCTGCCATTGTCAGATCTACAAAAGCACTCTTGCCAACTGTATCAAATGTACCTCGTGGATGGGCATCTTTGTCTGGTCTAGCAAGTGTATCAAAGTTCGTCATAGGGTCTGCTACCCCAATAGCTGCCACAGTAAATACCACATCACTCGAGAATGTATAATCAAACATACCTGAGATTGCCATGCCTTTGAGCCAATTTTTGCTTGAACTATCATAGATGACTTTTTGCGCTCCTGGCAACAAACTAATTGGTGTTGATGTATGGGTATCTAGGTAACTATAAAGCAAGCTCGCGCCTACAAATAATACATCTGAAGAAGGTCCTTTGACAGCCAGATTATCTATTGTGCCTGTAACTGGCGTGGTTCCTTTGTTGGTTGCTACAACAACCAGACGTTTTTTGTCCATGCTATTGTCTAGATCATCAAAATTATTGATATGGTGGAAGAGCATACGCCCATTCGTTCCAGAGTGATCTTCATAGAGCACACCTTTTTGACCGACCACCTCAGGGGAGTCACTCATAATTAAGGTGCCTTTCTTGTCACTACCCGGAATCATTGGAACTTCAGCATAAGTTTGATAATTTGTCCCCACAAAGTTATCAATCGTATCTCCGATTTGACCATTTGTAAATTTATCTTGGAATTCTGTTGTTAAAACATCATCTGTAATATGTACGGTTGTTTCTGTCTTTGGTCCCCAATTGCCATATGCATCTTGTAGTTGCAGTGTTACAATGTATTCACCTGCCGCATAAATCTTAGATGGCTTGGTATTGATTACATTATTCGTAAGATCATTAATTGAGCGGTACGTCCATTTCTCTGCTTGAATGCTCTCCCACGATTCATTATTATAGTCATAGCCAAAATCAAGCATTTCCCCTTGTGCATAACTGGCATCCCGAGAAGAAAGGACCGTTACTGTAGGTGCCTGGTTTGGCAAGATGGTAATGGTCTGAGTGAACCATTCACTATAAGCACCTTTGCTATCTCTTACTTGTAGGGACACCTGATAAGTGCCTGCTGTTGGTGTCTTAAACATCTTCGAAAGATCTTTATGTGTTTTCTTAGGATCCCCATTGATCATCCACAACGTCTCTGTGATTTGATCGCCGTCTACGTCAACACTCTGATCAATCGCTTTGACAACCTGCCCTGCTACATAGTCTGTATTTTCAAACGCAAACATAGCTGTTGGTGGCGTATTGGGTACTGGTGGTACTGGTGGTACACCTTCTGAAATCTCAATGCGCTTTGTTTTTTCATCAAAATCAATTTGCAAACCAAATTGCTCTGCCATAAAACGTACCGGAAGTAAAGTCACACCATTTTCAATAACAGGCGGTGCATCTATCGTCATCTCCACACCATTGACTAATGCTTTAGTATTACCTGCAAAGAGAACAATCTCAATCTGCCCATTATTCACTGTAATTTGCTTTGCTGCAGGGTCCCATACAATGCTTGCCTTTAGGATTTCTTCTCCCACAAAACGAAGTGGCAGATAAGTTCTTCCACCAATGACTTTAGGTGCTGCTAAGAGCGTTACTGGCTGTCCATAAAGAAGGACATCTGTACTCCCTAAGGTCATGATAACCTTTGTGAAATCTGTCTCTGGTGATACCTCCGGAAGAGTTTCTGTCTGATCATCATCTAGCTCCTGAGATCCTGTATTGTCTTCAGTTGTGAGCCCTTCATCACCATTTTCCGACACCTGCTCCTCTGTCATTCCCTCATTCGGCACTTCTTCGGTTGGCACGCCTTCAACTGGTGGTTGCTCCGCTATCACTTCTTCACCTTGTGCCTCTACACCAACTTCATATTGCATCTGTTCTTGGGGCACTGCCTGTGTTTCTGTCGCCATGACACTTAAGCTTTGACTGATTATCATTAAGCCTACTAAACATTTGGCCCATTTGCTTCTTTTCATAGGTCCCTCCTTGGGTATACATGTTCTAAAACTTCAATACTCTCTATATTAGACCATGACCTATAAATTGTAAACCGTCAAAGCTAAGTGTTAATAGTTTTGTAATAGTTTTGTAACCTAACTTATCGACAAAAAATCCCCTCTTCTCGTTATCTCTCTAGACACATATCCAATTGAGGTGCCACAAGTCTGGGGCAATCTCTAAAAGATCAATGCCACCTAACATATACACTTTCACATGATGATACTTACTTTGATACGGATCATATTTTCCAATTTCCTTGAGATCAAAATAACACGTACCTTGTGGATGTTGCACAAAAGTACGCTTGTACCCATCTTCCACTACCAATTGAAGCCGTAGATTAGGAAGTGTTTGTACAAGATAGCGCCTAATTGTTTCGATGACCTCAGGCTTTGAAGATTGCTTAATCTCTAACCCCTGATTCTTAAGTGATGTCAAAATACATGCACTCATATCAAGCAGCGCTTCGACAATCTCCTTACCATTGCTAATGGGATAAGTGTCTCCTGGTTTCAAATTAACTATGATTCTTCCGTCATAGGTCATCGTCTGATGCCCTGTCAATGCTTCTATACAATAATAATCATAATGATAATTTTTTACTAACATGCTCTCACACCCCATATCAGTCTTTATAACTATATATGTGATGCGAGGATAGGCTATGCCCATGAACAGGCTATAAATTCTTGTAGGGCCTGCACATATTGCTCAGGAGCTACCGGATAGGCCTCCACATGCTTGGCACCTTTAATAATAAGCAGTTTGTCCTTTGGATGATTGCGTACATCATACATTTCTTGACTCATATGATAGGGAATAATTTCATCTTGGTCTCCATGTACAAACATAATGGGTACAGGGCTATGCTCTGAGCTACGTATAGGTGACGCCTCAGCTAGGTTATAGCCCGCTTGGCGTACCATTAGTTGTTTCAAAGCGGGTACAAAGAGGGCTGGTGGCAGATTACCTACTGTCTGAATCTGATGCCCCAGAAGCTCTTCACTATCTGAGTAGCTACAATCTGCTACTACAAACTGAATATCCCAGTGAGATTCAATATAAATCAAACTTGCAGCCGCTCCCATAGATTGGCCATGAAGGGCAACTTTGACACGTTCCCCATAATACAGCTTCATTTTATCTACCCAGCATCCTAAATCTTGACTCTCATAATAGCCATACGACGCGCGCTTACCTTCACTCATACCATGCCCTCTCATCTCAATAAGTAGCACATGAAAACCCATGCTCCAATATACAGGGACAAAAGGCAATGTGATATAATGATTACCCGTATAACCATGTGAAATAATCACTACACGACTTGACGGATTTGGACTTTCAAACAAATAACCCTGTAGCTTCAACCCCTCATCACTTACAATCTGTAATGTGACCGCATCCTCTAAGTATTTGAGATATTCACTGTTTCCAAATCGCCTCACCAGCATTTCGCGCGCCTCTTCGAGTGTTTGCCTCTTGGCCAATGTACTTTGCTGGAAAATATACCACGTAATCAAAGCCCAGATCAACAAAGCAATGACGCCTATTGCTATGACTAAATTCATTCTCTTCGTTCTCCTTCCTCAAGCATGGAACTAGTTAATCCACACTGTGGTATCCATAGGAACCGTTTGATAGAGCCACTGGCTATCTGACTCTGAGAGTCTAATACATCCATGTGAACGTCTCTGTCCTAGTTGATACACACTTTCTTTGGGATATTTACCTGTTTTATCAAATAAGATTGAGTGATACATGTAATCCCTATAAATCACAATTCCATGCTTACATCTAAACCCTCTTGCTTCACCAAAATACGGTACTTTATAAAGTGCCTTGTACAAACCTCTTGGCGTAAGTGAATGATTCTTTCCACTAGAACACAACATGGTTTTCTCAAGTTTCCACGCACCGATACTTCCTTTAAACACATGGGTCCTCTGCCTTGAAAGATCCGTCCAAACAAAATACTCTGTGGCGCTTTCTAAGCGTTTTAGGTTCATATATTCCTCCAAGTCTTTCGTACTGACTGATGGGGTATCAATCCAGGTTTCACTTGGAATATCTATTGCACTGCCATATAGATTATATTTCTTACCATTTTTATCTCTAATAACCACATAACTATTTTTTTCAGAGCGCCAGATCTCCACCTCATCCCCTTTTTCAAATGGTCCCGTAGCATAGTTTATTTTGCCTTTGACAATAAAAGGTGGAAATAGCTTTTCTAGCGCCATAAGCCTTACATAATTGTAGTGGCGTTCATAAACTGTGCGGTTGCACTGACCATAATCACCATCGCTTCCCCTCTGGATCTCCCATTCATTCACCTTTGTCACATAAGCACTCAGATAGATACCTTTTTTTTCATCAATTTTCCTTGGTACTGCTTGTCCTGACTCAAGTAGTATAGGTCCTATAGCTTTCTCATCAATTACTTGATCTTTGAGGTATAGCTCCGTGAGACCCACCCAAATCGGATAGTCTGAACAATTAGTAAGCATCTGATCAGATAATGTAAAATACTGACTATAATCCTCAATAAGTGGCTCCACTACATAATGACTCCCTTTAACAACCACTTGTTGATGCTGATAAAGCACCTGTAGGGGTACCATTTGGTGCCCCCCCACTTCTAGTGCAAATGTACGTAGATTATCCAGTTGCACCGGCTGATCACTGATATAGGCATGTAGGTTTCCAACATCCACCTCAACCTGATTCAGATAAGGCATTTGTCTCACATATTCCACAGGTATAAAAAGTGCACCTAAACATTCATAGATCGGATAGCTTTCTCCTCCCACCTCAAGTTCAAAGCGAGAGGTACTCATAGGCCCCATATAAACCTTTTGAAAATAGGGCATTGCATGGATTGGCCATATGATCATTATACACACAATCAGCATCAAGCTGCTTAGCAAGCTCTTCATAAAATGACTCCTTATAGCTATTCTTTTTGTCTTATTTTTGATAAATGACTACAAATCTATGCATTTTTTCCGCTTAAAAACTTTTTTTGTGTGATGCGATCCATGCAACATGGTCCAAAAAGATATCGACTTCACCTGCTGTGTTGTAAAGACCCAGACTCGCCCTGACCATTCCCGGCTCCAAGCTTCCCGGCTTTAGCATCAACTCATAGCGCACTTTATCAGGTATTTCTAGCAATCTTGCGACATAGGGTTGGGCACAAAAGCAACCATTTCTGACCGCAATTCCACCATACTCCGCCAAATGACTTGCCACCTGACTATGATGTAATCCTTCAATATTAAATGCAGCTACACCTAACCGATCGTGTACCCCTACATCACCATAGCATGTAACTCCAGGTATCTGTATAAGTCCATGTAGGAGTTTCTCCGTTAATACACGTTCATGCTTTGCAACCTCTTGCATACCAACCTTCTCCAGCATCTCTATTGCACCTGTCATTGCCATTACCCCTAGAAAGTTAGGCGTACCTGGCTCATCTTTCTGCGGTGTATGCTTGAAATACACATCATCATCAAAGACCGCTGTCACCGCACCACCCCCCACTACATGTGGTGCACATGCTTCCAGTATGCTTCGCCTCCCAATCACTACCCCCGTCCCAAAAGGTGCGTACATCTTGTGGGCAGAAAACACAAGAAAGTCAATGGCTTCTTCACTTCTTCCTTTAAGGTCAATCTCCCTATGTGCTATGAGCTGTGCACCGTCCACAATCAGATACGCACCATACCGATGGGCAATGCGTGCAATCTGATGGATAGGACTGAGATAGCCCGTCACATTTGAAGCACCTGTTACAGTGACATACTTAATTGTCCCTTGCCCGTAACACAGCCGCTCTTCTAATTCATCTAACTTGATCTGACCTGTTTGATCCACATCTACATAAAAAGGCATACCGTGTCTTCTCCACGGTAAATCATTGGCATGGTGCTCCATACGCGTGGTCAGTATCTTCATCCCTCGATCCTGGCACAGCTCACTGGCTAATAGATTCATTCCTTCTGTGGTATTCTTAACATAAATCACACAATAGTCCTCTTGAGTTTTGCTATTCACAAAGGCAAGCACCTTTTCTTTACTTTTATCATAAAGCACTGTACTGTGAAGTGCTTTTTGTCCACCTCTATGAATCGCCCCATACATCTCTATGCTATCTCGTAATACTTGATCTACATATTTAAACGGAGGTGTTGTGGCACCATTATCAAAATTAATAGGTACCTTAAGGGACCCATCTATCAGCCTAACTGGTGTATCTATTCCATTAAATAAACCTCTGTAATCTTCGATTCTCTTCACCCAATCACCTCATCACAACTTCTATCCTCGTATTGTATGTATATGTAGGAGATCCAGTGCATATGAAAATCCTATCATGACGCAAAAAAACAGAACCATTTTCTTATGATAATTAAGAAATGATTCTGTTTACTATTCATTCTATCGCATTAAATGAGTCGTGCAGACTTTGCTAAGGCAGTAGATACTCTCTTCCTCTTCCTCACGTGTCAGCCATTTTCCATTTGTAAAGTCTGGTACTGATACGACTTGCCCGCCCATAGCAATAGATTGTTCAGATAATGTACTAATACTCATCCATGCTACTGCGTCATACACATCGATAGGTGTTGGCTTCCCTTGCTTCGCACTCTCAAAGAATGCTTTAAGTACCAGCCAGTCCATGCCCCCATGTCCACCTTTTACACCGTCATCTAAGAATTTTTTCCAGAGTGGGTGATCGTACTGTTCTCTATATGCCTCTACATTATTCCACTGTGGCTTCCAATCAAAATCATACTGATTGTGCTCACCATCGAAGAAGATAGACAAGTTATCTTCAAGGAACATGCCTTTTGTTCCTTGAACTCTAAATCCTCTAGAATAAGGTCTAGGAAGTGTGGTATCAAGTGTCAGTACAATAGTCTGACCATGTGCACATTTGATGAGTGTTGTTACCACATCACCTTGCATAAATTGTGTATTGCAAAGTGCCTGATCCTCCGATTTATTCGCTTTGATATAGTCATTTAATCCACTCGCCTTAGATGCCATGGATACAAGTGATACCATACGGTTTCCTCTATTGATATCTAAGACTTTAGCAATTGGGCCAAGCTCGTGAGTTGGGTAGTTCTCACAATTTCTGTTGATGTAATTAACCAAACGGTAGTGACGATTTTCTCTGCCAAAAGCAATTTCTTGTCTAAGGTCATGTTGATAGCCACCTTGACAATGAACTACTTCACCAAATACACCTTGTTTGACCATATTGAGCACCATCATCTCTTCACGACCATAGCAACAGTTCTCAAGCATCATACATGGCACACCAGTACGCTCATAGGCTCTTACAAGCTCCCAGCATTCATCAATTGAGTAAGCCCCACCTACCTCCATTCCTACGTATTTCCCTGCTTCCATTGCTTCAATTGCAATATGTACATGATCTGCCCAAGATGTTGTAATCACCACCGCATCTACATCTTTTCTTGCAATCACTTCTTTATAATCTGTTGTTTGGAATGGTATATTTCCTTTCACTTCTTTGACACGATTCGCTGCACCTGTTGTGCGATCTTCGTAACCATCACATACCGCTACAACCTCAATATCATCCATATGAAGTATTACACCATCCAGTAAGCCATAGCCTCTACCCCCAAGTCCAATGACACCTACTCTTAACATATCACGCATTTTTACACCTCATCTTAATCCACTCTTTTAGATTTTTAGTAATTTTTACTATTTTTCAGTAAAATAGTTAGTTGTATCTTAGCATTATCTTGTTTTTAAGTCAATTATATTTTAAATATCAACTAAAAAAATAAATTTTAATAAAAAATTTTTATAATATAAAATATTATACACATTTCAAAAGCATTATTAGCACTTTAAATCAATGACATTTTGTACAAGTACTTTGCATCTACCATCTATAGTCCCTACACCTACCATATCTAATCTGCTTTATATACTTAGTATATATTTATCATATATTAATAATTTCTATGGTTAAATAGAAATTAAGATTCCGAATTTTAACTATCCATAACATAAGAACCCTAATGCAAAAGCATTAGGGTTCTTATGTTGGTTGTAACCAAGTCTATACGCCGAGTTCTGTATTAAACAGTCATCTATCTACGCATACTGTTACCAGTACACTCTAGCGACCTACCTAAGACGTAGCGAGCAACTACATATGTCTTTTTCCGGTCTTGCTCCAGGTGGGGTTTACATGGCTTCTTCAGTCACCTGAAGAACGGTGAGCTCTTACCTCACCTTTCCACCCTTTCCTATCCATAGGGGATAGGTGGTTTATTTCTGTTGCACTATCCTTAGAGTTGCCTCCACTGGGGGTTATCCAGCACCCTGCTCTATGGAGCTCGGACGTTCCTCAAGTACGACCTTTCGGTACTGTACGTGCGACTGTCTGACTTACTTACAACACCATTACAATATCACATTTTTTGACAAATGTCAACTAGTGAAAGCAGCCACCACCAATAAACTCACGAATAATGGAGTTATTAGGAATCTGTGTTGTCTCAGCTGCAAGGAAATACTCCAGGAATTTGAGAAGCCTTTTAGCCTCTCCAAAGCAAGGAGACTGCCTGCTCACTCTAAAGAGTAACGGCTCTGCCTTCTGCTTGAGAACAGCCAATTCATACAAGAGTACCGTATTGAACATCACATCAGCCTCTTCTTGGAATGGGAAAATATTTTGTTTCTCGCCTCTTCTTACCGATGGCCATAATTCTAGTGTACGCTCTGGATCAATCCCTCTGTGCTCATTGTCTCTGACCATACGTCTAATCAGACGTGTGTCTGTAGTCGGGATACGATTGTGGCAATCTACATTGAGTTGTGTGAGGCAACTTACATAGATTTTGAACTTATTTTCCTTTGGCACTGCATAGCTCAGCTTTTCATTGAGTCCATGAATACCTTCCACCACGAGTACATCTTCTGGTCCCAGTGTCACATAGTGTCCATGATACTCTCTCTGACCACTCTTAAAATTAAAACTTGGAATCTGCACAGTCTTACCCGAGATCAACTCATTCATATGCTGATTGAAAAGTTGTGTATCAATTGCCTCAAGACATTCAAAGTTATAACCCCCATTTTCATCTCTTGGGGTATGCTCTCTATTGACAAAGTAGTCATCAATAGAAACCACATGTGGCTTTAGACCACTTACACGTAACTGAATACATAACCTATGGGCAAATGTTGTCTTACCCGAAGAAGAGGGGCCTGCTATAAGCACTAGCCTTGTCTCCGGCCTACTAGTAATACGGTCTGCAATTTCCGCAATTTTCTTCTCATGAAGTGCCTCTGAAACGCGTACAAGGTCATCCAAATGACCTTGTGCAATAGTATCATTTAGTGTTGCTACCATATCTATACCCAAAATCCGCGCCCAGCGCTCAGATTCTCTAAAAACCTCAGATAACTTAGGCTGTGGGACAAACCTCACGAGTTCTGTCGGCTCTACCTCACTTGGGAAAAGTAAGATAAAGCCATTTTCATAAGGTCTGAGTGCAAAAATCTGTAGCGCTTTGGTACTTGGCACCATATAGCCATAGAAATAGTTCTTGATCCCCTCTAATTCATAGACATTAATCGTAGATGTGCGTCTATACTTAAAGAGTTCTTCTTTATCATGCATGTCTGCTTCTTTGAAGTACTTCATTGCTTCATCTATTGGGAGCGTATCTTTACTGATTGTTAGTTCACGCTCCACCAGTGCATGCATCTGCGCTTCAATCACACCAAGGTGTGCCGTCACATCAAATGTAGCATCTTCAAACTCACAATAATAACCACCTGCTATGTGGTGGTTGACACGCACATACGCTTGGGGGAATAACTGTTTGGTTGCTACAATCATCAGAAATGTCGTGGTTCTTTGATAAACACGCATAGCATCTTTATCATAAAGATCCAAAAATACTATATCATGTAAATCTTCAGTAACAGGCATATACAGTTCCTTAAAATGGCTACCTACCTTAGCTAAGGTAATGGGTGCTTTAAATCCATTTTGATACTGTTGAGCCACTTCGTAGAGTGTTGTACCAGAACTCACCTCTTGTACATGGCCATCTTTAAAATATAATTTAAATTGTGTACTCATCTTTATTCCCCCTCGCAGTGCTTAATTAAATTGTTCTAAACACCTCTGCATCTACAGTTGACGTCATGACAGTCAGTTTGGGCATCTGCACGCCAATACGCTGCGCTAGTACAGGCATCATCACATTTTCTGATGCATAATGTCCTATATCAATCACACACAATCCACGCGCTAACGCTTCTTGTGCTTCATGAAACTTCATATCTCCAGTAATATATACTTGCGCTACCCTTGCAGCATCGGCAAGAAATGAGCTTCCACTCCCTGAACAAAGCGCGATACGAGTCACAGGATTCTCACAGCGCCCCACTACACGTACAGTGCCAATACCAAATACAGCTTTCACTTTTTGAACAAGTGTTTCTAGCGTCATTGGCGCACACATACCATAGCGTCCAAACCCTTCTGTATGCGCAATATTTTGGAGTTCAAATACATCATATGCAATTTCCTCATAAGGATGAACACTTTGCACCGCTTTTAACACTTGTGCCAGGTCTCCCTTACGTACAATAGTCTCTAGCTTCACTTCAGGCACCTTCTCTAGCTGGTTCATCTCACCCATAAAAGGTGTTGCACCTTCTAATGGCATAAATGTTCCTTCACCGCTACTTGTAAAAGTACATCCTGTATAATTGCCAATACAATAGTGATTGGATGCGATAAGCACCTCTCTCACTGCTTCTGCATGCGTCTGTGGCACATATACACACAGCTTCCATAACAACTCACGTTGGGATACATGAAGTGTCTCCACCCCATCAATCCCAAGCTTGTTGCAGATCACATCATTGATCCCCCCCGCTACAGTATCCAAATTAGTATGCATACTATACACTGCTATATCATGCTTGATGAGCTTGGCGATCATCTCTCCTTGAGTTGTGTCTAGCTCAAGCTTTTTGAGAGGTGAAAATAAAAAGGGATGATGCGTCACGATGCATCCCACACCCTGGCTCATCGCTTCATCAAGCACATCAGCTGTTAGATCCAATGCACACAGTACTTTGGCGATCGTAGCCTTACGGCTCCCTATCATCAATCCTACATTATCCCAGCCCTCTGCAAGATGAGGTGGCGCGATTTGCTCAAGTACACCGATGAGTTCACCTACTGTATGCATGCTTTCGCCTCCTTGAATACTTCGTACTCTGCTTTAAGGCTTTCTTTACGTTCTCTTGTTTGCTCTGTATCCACTGCCTCTAGCTTTTCTAAGATTTCACCAAATACCTTTTCCTTGTGTACCATCCACTCTCTGAATGTCTCATTTGGACTAAGTAAATTAAGTTTACCATATTCATATTCATAGTCTTCTTGATAAGCCTCATGACCTGGCACCGCATGGAGGATAGTGTAATATTTTCCATCATCCACAATAAAAGATTCCTCTAATATCTTGAATCCTATGGTGTGGAGGTAGCGACGCACATCACCCACATGATTCTGGGGTTGTAAAATGAGACGAGTTGCCCCCTTTACAATTGCTTTATCATTTCTTAAAATATCTATTATAAGCGGACCACCCATACCACCAATAATGATCGTATTGATTTGATCTGCCACAGTAACTTGACTAAGCCCACCGCCAAGTCTTAGGTCTACCCCTTGTATGTTATACTGCACCATATGTTTCCTAGCATTATCAAGCGGCCCCTTGTTGATGTCCCCTGCGATACAGTAGTCACAAATTCCTTCTGTTCTCAGGTAGATTGGGATAAATCCATGATCTGTTCCCACATCCACAACACGCTCACCTTTTTGTACCAATCTGGCCATATGGAATAGTCTATTTGATAATTGCATACTCGTACCTCTCTAGCTCTTGAATAATGTATGTTTAGCCATATACATAAAATAGAAGTTGATGAAATCAACTCCTACTCTAAGTAATCTTTTAATTTTTTGCTACGGCTTGGATGACGTAATTTTCTAAGTGCCTTGGCTTCAATCTGTCTGATACGCTCACGTGTAACATTAAATTCTTTACCTACTTCTTCAAGTGTACGCGCGCGACCATCATCTAGTCCAAATCTTAAGCGAAGTACTTTTTGCTCACGCTCTGTTAAAGTATCAAGCACTTCGATAAGCTGCTCTTTAAGGAGTGTAAAAGCTGCAGCCTCAGCTGGTACTGGTACATCGTCATCTGGAATGAAGTCTCCTAAGTGGCTATCTTCCTCTTCACCAATAGGCGTCTCAAGTGATACAGGCTCTTGTGAAATCTTCATAATCTCACGTACTTTACTCACTGGCATATCCATCACTTTTGCAATTTCTTCTGGTTGTGGGTCACGCCCAAGTTCCTGAAGAAGCTGTCTAGAAACACGCATCAATTTATTGATTGTCTCCACCATGTGTACTGGAATACGAATTGTTCTTGCTTGGTCAGCAATAGCTCTTGTAATAGCTTGTCTAATCCACCAAGTCGCATAAGTACTAAATTTATAGCCCTTACGATAGTCAAATTTCTCAACAGCTTTGATTAGACCTAAGTTTCCTTCTTGGATTAAATCTAAGAAGAGCATCCCACGACCTACATAACGCTTTGCAATACTTACAACGAGTCTCAGGTTGGCTTCTGCTAGTTTTTTCTTAGCTTCTTGATCGCCTTCTTCCATACGTTGTGCTAGCTTGATTTCATCGTCTGCGGACAATAAAGGTACCTTACCAATTTCTTTAAGGTACATTCTTACTGGGTCATCTATACTAATCCCTTCAGGTAAAGTAAAATCAATCTCATTTTCCTCTTCTTCATCAATATCATTGATATTGCCAATGATATCAATACTTTGAGCTTCTAAATACTCATAAATCTGCTCAATCTTAGTTGGATCGATATCTAGGTCTACAAAGGCATCTGTAATATCGCTTTGCTCAAGTACACCTTTCTTATCCTTTGCTAAGGCAAGGAGTTGTTCTAGTCTTGCTCTAAAAGTCACTTTTTGTTGTTGCGTCTCGTCTTTCACCATTAATCAATCCTTTCTCCTGTCTACTATTCTAACCATTTATAAACTCAATATACAGTGCATCCACTACCTTTTTCTTAGAAAGTAAATTTGATACTTCTTGGATATCCGTCGATGTTTTCAATTTTTGCTCTAAGTAAGTAGCATTTAAGCGTTTTATAGTTTCGGTCAGCATCTTCTTTAGCAATTCTTCATCTTCATAGCGTGAGTCTTTATACATGAGCACTTCTGACACAATACGCTGATCAGCAACTTCTGGATAAGCGGTATTAAAGTGCCCAATGCTTAGCTCTGTACCTTGACGAATTGAATCAAAAATATTCTTCGCTAAATCTTGCAATAACCCCTCATCAAACATGGTGTAGTCTATGTAAGACTCAATGTATGGAAATACATAAGGATAGTGATAAACTACAGATAAGAAGTTCGACTGGAAAGAAGAAGTCGTCTTCTTGGTGACGGTTGTATATTGATGCGTTGGTTGGTTAGTTTTTACAGACAGTTTACTATTATAATATTTTTTCACTTCTGCCTCAAGTGCCAAAAAGTCAACTTGATAGGTTGTTGCAATCTCGCGCATATATACATTTTGTTCTATGCTGCTTTCAAGCTCCCCTATAATACGTGCGGTCTCTTGCAAAAACAAGATTTTTTGTTCTGGTATTTTGATATTAAACTCTGTCTCAAGACGTCTAATCTTAAACCAAGTGTCACTTTGTGCATTTTCAAGCAATCCCTGAAGTTCATCTGCACCATGTTGTTTCAAGAATTCATCAGGGTCTTTACCTGCTTTGAGGTGAAGCACTTTGGTATGAATTCCCTCAGCTCTCAAGATTGGAATTGCTCTCATTGAAGCCTTCACGCCCGCATCGTCACTATCATAGAGAATGACTACTTGATTGGTATAGCGTTTAAGAAGTTTCGCATGCCCTACTGTAAATGCAGTCCCTAAGGAGGCTACTGTTTGGGTAAATCCTGCCCTATGCATCGCAATCACATCCATATACCCTTCTACAAGAATATAGTACGGATGCGCACTTGCCCTTGCAAGATGTAATCCATAGAGTGTACGACTTTTATCAAACAAAGGACTTTCTGGTGAGTTGAGATACTTTGGTTCACCGTTTTTGATAATCCGCCCACCAAATGCAATCACTTTTTTGTTGAGGTTAAAAATAGGGAACATGATACGGTCTGAGAATCTGTCGTAAAGTACACCCTTTTCTTTACTTTTAAGAATAAGGCCACTTTCAAGGAGTAAATCATCCTCATAGCCTTGCCCTCTGAGATACTTGTATAATACATTATACTCCGCCGGTGCATACCCCATACCAAAATGTTTGACAACCTGTTGGTCTAGTCCTCTTTCTTGGAGATAAGTCACTGCCTCAGTATGCTCTCCACTTCCTAGAGCAAAGTAAAAGAATCTAGCTGCTAGCTTATGGATCTCAAGGAGCTTTTCTTTTCTGGCCTTGGATCTTTCTTGCTCTGGTGACATCTCAGCTGGCGTCAATTCAATATGCAGTTTGTCAGCAAGATGTTGGAGTGCTTCTACAAAATTCATATTTTCTTTTTGCATGAGAAAAGTAAAGACATTACCCCCTGCCCCGCAACCAAAACAGTAATACATTTGTTTGTCATCGCTGACAGAAAAAGAAGGTGTCTTCTCATTGTGGAATGGACAAAGCCCAAAGTGGGAATTACCCTTCTTGGTGAGGTGAGTGTAGTCGGAGATTACAGATACGATATCACTTTGTTCACGAATTTGCTCAACAACATTTTCTGGATAATACATCTACTCTCCTTCTTTCTCATTAATAAATATTCCACGAAGCAGGAAAAAACAGTTCACAGTACTTATTGATAGCATAACGCTCTGTCATACCTACAATGTAGTCACATACTGTCTGCATCTTACTTCTACCTGCCTCTAATTCTACAACGTAGTTCGTTGGTAACTGATTGGGGTTCTCCATTATAGTAGGCATACAACTGTTTGCCCATATATTTGGCTTTATCTTCTTGCTACTTTGCCAAAGAACCAATATACGCGTTCTGAAATAAAAACTGACGCGTATCTAAAAAAACAGCCTTGATTTCTTCGCCCATACGAATCTGATTTTGATGTGCACTCGCTGATATAATATCCAAAATCAAAGTATTTATACGCTGAGATGCTGTCTGCCCAAGTATATTCACACATTTGGAGGGCAAATCTTCGGTCTGTAAAATACGTCCGCGAACGGCATCATCAATGTTATGATTGATATAAGCGATTTTATCTGCTAATTGGACAATTTTGTCCTATAAAGTATGTGTCAATCTCGTTCTGTAATGGTCTCCTCCTGGTGATATAAACACCTGAGTCTTATGGGCTAATCGTCTAAACACTTTCGCATGAAGAATCCGATCCCGATCTCTTGGGAAAGCTGTGCGCACTTCACACACACGTCCTTTGGACTCAGAAGAAAGCATAGCATATGTACTTAAAGGCTCCTTCTCTAGTGATTCTTGCATTAAACGATAACACATAGGATTCACCTCCACCTACCCTATATTAATACGACAAATACCCTTAAATATCCTCTTTTTTTATAATCTTTTGTAGCTATACACAAAAATACCCCCACATCAATATGCAGGGGTATACTTTTTGACTATAAAATTCTTATTTGCGAAGTGCAGCTTGTGCAGCAGCAAGACGTGCAATTGGTACACGGAATGGAGAACAAGATACGTAGTTTAAGCCTACGTTATGGCAGAATTCGATTGATGATGGATCCCCACCATGTTCACCACAAATACCAAGTTTAATGTTTGGTCTTGCTTCACGGCCTTTATCAGCAGCCATCTTCACAAGTTGACCAACACCGTTTTGGTCAAGGCGAGCGAATGGATCTGACTCATAAACACCTTTTTTGTAGTAATCTTCTAAGAACTTACCAGCGTCGTCACGTGAGAAGCCAAATGTCATTTGAGTCAAGTCATTTGTACCAAATGAGAAGAACTCTGCTTCCTCCGCGATTTGATCAGCGATTACAGCTGCACGTGGTACCTCAATCATAGTACCTACCATGTATTTCATCTCAATACCAGCTTCTGCAATGGCTTTGTCAGCTGCAGCTACTACGATATCTTTAACGAATTTAAGCTCTTTCTTATCCCCTACAAGTGGGATCATGATTTCTGGTACGATATCAAATCCTTTTTCTTGTTTCACTTGAAGTGCAGCTTCAACGATTGCTCTTGCTTGCATTTCAGCGATTTCTGGATAAGATACTGATAAACGACATCCACGGTGGCCCATCATTGGGTTGAACTCGTGTAATGAAGCAACCGTTGCTTTAAGTTCTTCAAATGTGATTCCCATTTCATTTGCAAGTTCAGCAATATCCTCATCACTGTGTGGTAAGAATTCATGAAGTGGTGGGTCAAGAAGACGTACTGTTACTGGTCTTTCTTCCATTGCTTCGTAGATGCCTACAAAATCACCTTTTTGAAGTGGCAGAAGTGCATCTAATGCTTCTCTTCTATCTGCTTCGTTCTTAGCAACGATCATCTTACGTACTTTCATGATACGATCTTCTTCGAAGAACATATGCTCTGTACGGCAAAGACCGATACCTTCTGCTCCAAATCTTACTGCATTTTGTGCATCTTTTGGTGTATCAGCATTTGTACGTACTTTTAATGTACGGCACTTATCTGCCCATGCCATAAATGTTTCGAAGTCTCCTGTAATCTCAGGTTCAACCGTTGCAACATCCACACCGTAGATATTACCTGTAGAACCGTCTAATGAGATATAGTCCCCTTCTTTGTATGTATTGCCTGCAAGTGTAAAGTATTTCTCTTCTTCATTGATCTTGATCTCACCACAACC
>JBOFIR010000088.1:0-2506 GCA_051650265.1 Cellulosilyticaceae bacterium | reverse complement strand
CTGCTGATTTGGCAGAGTCTACTATGGTGGACTAATCATGTTACTTCAAATTTTATTGCATCGTTTTCTACGATTTATTGGCAAATAACAAAAGGTCCTTTCCATTAAGTGAAAGGACCTTTTGTATGTGTCGTGATTTTTCATAGTGTCTAGCCCCCTCAGCCTTTTTCTAAAAAGGCATATGCCATGCTGTATACCAGAAGCACACTGCTACGACTAAAGATAATGGCGTCATCACATACTTCTCTTTTTTACTCTTTGAAGAAAGATTCATCAGCGTATTCAGTGACAAATATGCCGCATAAAACATACAAATCCCTTTTGTCGCCTTAGCAGATAGCCACATATTCATATAACCCCCTGCTTGCAACACAATCACCAGCGCCAACAACTGGATCACTACAGATATGCCAGCCATTACACGTAAACCTTTGGGTAAGACTTTATAGCGTCCCCCCATCGTAAATTCTCCTAAAGGCGCACCACAAGCTACAAGTAATGTCATCATGGCAATCCCACAAAACAAAGTTGCTCCTAATAATGCTAGCATCTTTTCTCCTCCAATCCTTGCTTTTTCATTTCTCTCTGAAGAACCCCCTCATAAAAACAAAGATCCGCTTCCAAACGCTTCAGTCCATATTCCAAGCTATAAATTTGGTAATCATAAATATTTTCAACTACTTGGTGTAGTGTTTGCCCCTTTGAAGCTTGTAGTAAATGATTGGCCAAGGCTTCATCTCGTGCAATACGTGTTGTGTGCGTACTAACAGCCTCTTCTTTTGTTTGTTCACAGCGCCTCGCAATGGCATAGAGTTTTTCCTTTTCTTTCTTCATACTCTCAATATATCCCTTTATCGATTGAACTCTCACTTCATTGGGTGCCATTCCTAAAAAGAAGAATTTACCATCCTCCATATTACGGATCTTTTCAAGATTCATAGGGATTTCAATCCATCCGCCAAACTGATCTACACCTTTCTGTGTGATGGCATATTCTTTTTTGATCAAGTTATTTTCTCTATGCTCATCGACTACGATGCAACCTTTATCTAGCAGTTTTTTAATCGCACTTTGTATACTTCCTAGGCTATCACTGCATACTGTAGTCAATCCTTTTCCAATGAACACCTTCATTTCATACACCGTCATATTTTTGATAAGTAACATACTTAAAATAATATTTTCCATTACTGTTCTCCACTTTATATTGTATTTTATATCTAATAGTAATATTACTATTAGATATAAATATAGTCAATCTATTTCTATCTTTCTCACAAGATACAACACAAAAAGCCTACCCGGCATACACTTCCCCCTAAAAAGTGTGTGCCAAGTAGGCTTTTGTTTATGGTAGCAATGGTGTTTGCTCTTCTTTTCTAAGACTTTGCCCCTTATTCATTACTTTGGAGAGTCTCCGGTATGAAAAGCATTGGGGAAGGGATGCTAGTGCATATTACCACATCTTATCATTAAGAAAGCCTCCTAAGCGCCGAGCTTGTTGCGTGAGCCTTATGTATTGAAGTACATTGGGTAAGTCAGCTACTATGTCTCAGTTGCTACCTTTTTCTTGCTAAAATCATAGTAGTGAAGACGCCTCATGTTAGGGGCCATGATAGGTCTTCTTGTAAGCCCTGACCTCTGCCTAGGATGCTGCCATGACCTTACTCTTTATAAATGCTAGATAGCAGGCTATTCCCTACCACCTAGCAAAAAAGCTCTTAAAAATATATCATTTCAATCACCAAAACTCATAGGTCCTCTCTATGATAGCTTACCCATTTGATGCTATAATAATAGGAGCTTGTACTAGTTAATGAAAGATAGGTATGATTTATGAAACCAACTGATACAAAAGACATTCGGGCACACAATCGCCTTACAATACTTCAAACGATCCACAAACTCTTTCCTATATCAAGAGCAGATATCGCTGTTGCTACCAAACTCAACAAAGCAACTGTCTCTTCTATTGTCAAAGAACTTCTTGATCTCAATCTCATTGCAGAAACTTCTATCGGTGATTCGACTGGTGGACGCAAACCAATTATGTTAACTCCTTTACACTTTAATGGCTATGCCATTGCTTTGGATATTAATATTACACACATTAATATTTTGATTACACAGCTCAATTCTGAGATTGTCAGCAAACACCAACTCTTGTTAGAGGGTACTGATTTTGAGCACAACTTTAAAAGGCTTTGCGATAAGCTACACACACTTATTGGTGCACTCACACCAACACCCTATGGTGTTGTTGGCATTGGTGTTGCCGTACGTGGGGTCGTGGATCTTGAAGGAATCGTTCGCTATATTCATGTCCTAAATTGGATTAATATTGACCTCAAAGGTCTTCTTGAAACAACCTTCGCTCTCCCTGTTTGGATTGATAACGACGGGAACTTCTCTGCTCTTGCTGAGAAACTTCATTATCCTCACATTCAAGACCTCGGTGTCCTCACTATAGATGATGTCATCTCATCAGGTGTGATCGCTCACAATC
>JBOFIR010000087.1:0-8356 GCA_051650265.1 Cellulosilyticaceae bacterium | reverse complement strand
CGATTGATATGAACATGAATGCCCAGTTTATCACGCCATTTTTGAGGCAACGCAAGTGAGATCAGACCAATGATGAGTGCAACTGCAGCAACCACAAGTGCTACAACGATGGCAATTCCTGCGGCGCCTAATGCAAAGGTGACAGCAACGCCAGCAATAGAGAGTACAACACCTACAATAAGAAGTGCAAGTGCAATGATTGGGATCGCCAAGATAAGTCCTAATACAACTGCCCAGACACCTTGTAATTGCCAACGCCCAAGTTGAAGTGTAAAATTGGATTTTTTCATGAGTACCTCCTCTATAAAGTAAATAAAAATAATATACTTAAGTATAACATGTGTGTGGTTAAAGTATTACACTTCAACCACACTTTTTGTTTTTTTGCGCATTACATCTTCTTTGATGAGTGCATAGAGAATAGACATGATTGGGACACTGATTAAAATACCTACGAAACCAAATAACCCACCACCGACAGTTACAGCAAAAATAACCCAGAGACCTGGAAGGCCGATGGAGGAGCCAACCACCCGTGGATAAATAATACTATTTTCAAGTTGTTGAAGAATAGCAAGGTATACCAGGAAAAGCAGTGCCTTAACAGGAGAAATCATAGCGAGTAAGACAAAGGCAACGCCGCCTCCTAGATAGGCACCCATCACAGGAATCAGTGCGGTCACGGCAACTAATGTGCTGATCAAGATTGCATATTCGAATCCAAAGATTTTCATTCCTATAAAGCACAGCCCACCTAAGATACAGGCCTCCATAAGCTGCCCCATCACATATTTACTAAAAATGTCTGCAGAGAGTTTGAAGACATATTCAATGCGCGCTGCGAGCGGGTGAGGTAAATAAGTATAAGTGATTTGTTTGCCTTGAGCGAGTAATTTTTCCTTACCTGCAAGGAGATTGATGGATACAACCACAGCAATAATCGTATTAAAGAGTAGTCCAACAATACTTGATGTAAAGTTTGCAAGCTGTGGGATGAGATTCTTAAGGTAAGAAAGTGTAAAGGTAGCAATATCTTTGATCACCGTGTTAAATTGTTCAAAGAGCTTGGTATATGTAGAAGAAGTCAGGTGCAAATCTGTCATTATTTTAATAAGAAAGTTTTCTACGTTGGTAAGATAATCCCCTAGATTCACAAAGAAGTTTCGTATGTTGATGATGAGCTGTGGGATAATAAAGGTAAAAATAGCTACGAGAGTGAGCACAAATAAAATATAGGCGGTAATAATAGCGAGTGTGTTGATCAGTCCCTCTCGCTGCAAGAAGCGTTTGTACAGTCTGCGAAAATGAAGCATGGGCTTATTGAGAATAAAAGCGATAGCAAGCCCTACAAAAAAAGGTGTCGTCAGGTTGAGCGCATGTGTCGCAAAACCCCAAATACTATTAAAACGAACAACGAGAAACGTAAGTAAAAAACAATAGGTAATAATCATAAAGATTTTTTTGAGGCTGAGATCTTTCATCGTGGTCTCCTTTTTTCAATATAATATTTCAATATAATTTTAATTTATAGGATATATATGAAAACATCAACATGCATCTATAAAATAATTGAAAAAAATTTTAAATAGACTATAATAACAGTTAATGACAAATTTCATTAGATGAAAGGTGGATATGATGAAGAAATCCTCAGAACTAGCACAGAATCAATTCTTTTTAGGTAGACTCCTCCAGATTCTTTTTAGCAGAATGGTAGTAGTGGGGGCGTTGGTACTCTTACAGATAGCTATTCTTGTACTACTTATTTGGCAACTCAGTCAGTATTTTGTATATGTGTACGCAGGGTTTGTCTTCCTCAGTGTTGGCATTGTGTTTTGGTTAGTGAGCAAAAATGATAATCCAACAGTAAAAATTCCCTGGATTATTATGATCATGACATTCCCCATCTTCGGGGGACTGTTTTATATTATCTTCGGGAAAACAAGGATACCAAAAAAGGAACGCCAAAAAATGGCAGTATTACAACAAAAGAGTAGACAGGAAATCGAAGATCCTGTTCACATAATTGAAGAAATAAAAAAGAAAAATGCACAGGTAGCTTCACAAAGTCAGTATATTTATAATAATAGTGGGATGGGAATACATGGGCATACTTATTGTGAGTACCTACCACTTGGCGAAGTTAAATTTGAAGCGATGAAAGAGGCACTTCGCGAGGCTAAACATTTTATATTTATGGAATACTTCATTATCGAAGAAGGCAAAATGTGGCATCCCATTCTTGAGATCCTAGAGCAAAAAGTTAAAGAGGGTGTTGATGTAAGAGTCATGTATGATGATGTAGGGTGTCTACAGACGCTCCCAAGGGGATATCACAAGCAGTTGGAGGCAAAGGGGATCAAATGTGTGGTATTTAATCCGCTCAAGCCTGCATTGGCGATAGGCCTGCAAAATAGAGATCATCGTAAGATTACAGTAGTGGATGGTCATACGGGTTTTACGGGTGGCGTTAATCTTGCAGATGAATACATTAATGCTTATGAGAAGCATGGACACTGGAAGGATTGCGGCATCTATCTTAAAGGAGAGGCTGTATGGAACCTCACGCTTCTTTTCTTAGAAATATGGAATTATCATAGACCAACAGATGGATCTTACGAGGCATACAAGCCACACGTACACCACATCGAACCTTTTGAAGGAGCAGGATATGTACAGCCATTTGGAGATACGCCGCTTGATGGCGAATATGTGGGTGAGTCTGTTTACCTGAATATGATCAATCAGGCGACAGAATATGTGTATATCAATAGCCCTTATTTAATTGTAGACAATGAATTGATTACAGCCTTGAACCTTGCGGCCAAAAGAGGGGTAGATGTGAGAATTGTGACGCCTCATATAGGGGATAAATCCTATGTGCATATGATGACCCGATCTTATTACCCACCGCTTATACAAGGAGGTGTCAAAGTCTATGAATACACACCTGGGTTTATTCACTCCAAGACTTTTGTTGCAGATGATGCGGTGGCTGTTGTAGGGACGATCAATCTTGATTATCGCAGTCTCTACCACCATTATGAGTGTGGTGCGTTTATGGCATATACACCAGCAGTCTATGCACTCAAAGAAGATTTCCTAGAGACACTTAAAGTCTGTACCCAACAAACATGGGAAGATTGTATGCATATACCACTGTATAAGCGTATTAGTAGAGGACTACTCAAACTTGTAGCGCCGATGATGTAATGAAGAAAAAAAGGCTAGGGAGGTTACCTAGCCTTTTTGTTACAAGTTGACAAATAATAACTAAAAATATTAATATAGTTAGAAAATGGTGGAGGCACATTTATGGGATTACAGTGGAATTTAGATGCATTATATGAGAGTTTTGAGAGTGGGGCTTATACAAAGGATTTAAGGAAACTAGAAGACGTCTTAAGGGCACTCGAACAATGGGTAGATGAAATCACACAGGATCATACACAGATCGTAGAAAAATTAGAAAGTTTTATCAAGCGCCAGGAAACACTCACATTATTGAGCGATCGCCTGAGTGGATTTGCTTCGCTCAGGCAGAGTGTAGATGCACAAGATGAAATGGCCAATCGAATGTTGGACCAACTCGATCAACGAATGAGTGTCCTTGCAAAGACCGGGGCGAAGCTTACAAAGTGGATCTGTGGCATCGAGAACTTAGATGAGCTTGTTCAGAAGCATCCGGGATTGGCACCGTATCATTTTTATCTAAAAGAAATTGTAGCGAAAGAAAGTCATACACTCGGGGAAGATGAGGAGCGTATGATGGCACGTATGCGTAGTACAGGCTCCACAAGTTGGCTTAACTACAAGAATCTGCTGATCTCTAAACACCGTGTGACAGTGAAGCTAGGAGATAAACTAGAAAACTTACCGCTGACACAAGTACTCAATTTGGCGTATGACGCAGATGCCAAGGTAAGAAAGGCGGCTTATGAAGCGGAGGTTGCCTCCTATGAAGAGATTGCACAGGGGGTTGCAGCGGCGCTCAATGGGATCAAGGGTGAGGTGCTAACGACTTGTGAACTTAGAGGCTATCAATCGCCACTAGAGATGACCCTCAGCCATGCAAGAATGGACCGAGAAACACTTGATGCCATGTTAGTGGCAATCAAGGAGAGCTTACCAGTATTTCGTAGTTATCTGCGTCGTAAAGCGGAACTTCTAGGCTATCAGAACGGCTTACCATTTTATGAACTTTATGCACCAGTAGGTGCAGGGGATCAGCTGTATGACTATGAAGCGGGCAAAGCTTTTGTCATCAAACATTTTGGAAGCTTTAGCAAGAAGCTGGCGGATTTTGCATACACGGCTTTCGATGGAGACTGGATCGATGTGTTGCCACGTGAAGGTAAGCGAGGTGGTGCATTCTGCCGTAATCTACGCAGTATTGGGCAAAGTCGTATTTTACTCAACTACGGGGATAGTTTGAGTGATGTGATCACATTGGCCCATGAGCTGGGGCATGGGTTCCACGGGGTTTGCCTTACCGGCCAAAGCCCACTGAATACCCGTTATCCTATGCCGCTTGCTGAGACAGCATCTACCTTCTGTGAAACCATCGTAAAAAAGGCTGCACTTCAAACAGCAACAGGAGCAGAGGCGTTGGGTATACTAGAAACAGAAATCTGCGATTGTACACAGGTCATTGTAGATATTTATTCACGGTTCCTTTTTGAAACAGAGCTCTTTGAGCGACGTAGTGAAGGTCCACTTTCTGTCAATGAACTGAAAGAGATGATGCTTCGTGCACAAAAAGAAGCCTATGGTGATGGCTTAGATTCAGAGTACCTCCATCCGTATATGTGGACATGGAAGCCACATTACTACTATGTAGGCTCTAATTTTTACAATTTCCCATATGCCTTTGGGCAGCTCTTTGCAAAGGGACTGTATAGCAAGTATCAAGAGATGGGGGATGATTTTGTCCAAGAGTATGAGACACTCCTAGGGGATACAGGTAGATTATGTGTGCGTGATGTTGCAAGCCAGGTAGGAATTGATGTGAGTGATGTGGCTTTTTGGAGAGCATCACTGAAGATGATCGAAGCTGATATTACGGCGTTCATGGAGATGAGCCAAGCATAAACAAATAAAAGAGCAACAGCCCCTAGATGAAAAGGGGTTGTTGCTCTTTTGTTGTGCATAAAGTTTAAGGCGTTGGTGCCACTTTGGGACCTCTGCGAATAATTGGAGTCTGTGGTTTGTACACACTCGTATTAATTTTTTCTTTTTTAATCATCTTACCGTCTTTATAGTGAAGCTTGTAAAGGATAACTTTTTTACCTTCTTTACCATAAGATTTCACCACTTCTGTACCAGGTGCAAGTTTTGGATCTTCCTCGTAGCGTGGCTCCGGGATAGGAAGTGTTTCAACTAACTCTGATTCAAACTTTGATTCATAGTCCGGTTTGAAATCTTTGTGCCCATAAATGTTGACATAAACTTGGTTATTTTCACAGTAACTTTCAACATAAAGAGGGTGACCTGAGTTGTTGATAAACTGGAAGTCTACACTGTTTGTTGCATAAGTCGCATCACGACCAAGAGGTGTGTAACCTACTGGGAGTGAGTGATTGCGTCTCATATAGATATCAAGATCTGTGAGTAAGACAGCATTGTAGAGTGTCGAAGAGACTTGGCAAATCCCACCGCCAATACCTTCTTCAAAGACACCGTTGTTAATGACTTTTGCATATTTGTAGCCTGCCTTTTCTGTAATCGGTTCAAGCTGCTTAGAATACATGAATTTTTCGCCAGGCATCAACATCGTATTGATATTACGCGATGCAAGCTCAAGGTTGGTATTACGTGCAGCATCACTGTTATTATAAGTTGTTGAAAAACTTGATAACTGTGTTTGCAGTGTTTTGAAGTAAGCTTCTGTATATTTCGGAGCGACGGGTACAACAGGTACTGTAATTGGCGTTGTAAGCCCCTCGTTAATATGCTTAAGAATGGCTTCGGTTGTAGCAGAAGCATCTGCTCTGTACCCAGCAGCTTCTTTTGTGATATGGAAAGCCCTGTTCTTGCGAGTCATTGTTGCATCAACAGGTGATTTTGCAAAGACTTCAAGATGATTTCCCAAACGTGCCTCAATCGTTTGGCTAGTAATGCGAGGCTCTAGTGTAAAGTTGCTACGTGTTTCTGAGGGTTGTTTCATTTGCTGGTAACGGGCGAACATATTCCCTTCATGACCAATAGGTACGGCTTGTGTGAGGATTTGATCCACATCATATGTAACACCGAGTTCTTCATAGGTCAGGGTCACAGAAGTAGTGTCAGAGTTTTTGGCCTTAAGCGTGAGTTTTTGACTATTAAGTGATGGCAAAAGATCACGCAAAATTTTTGTTCTTGCCTCATCGGGTGTTAGGCCACCAATGTGATGCTCATTGACCCATATATTTTGGGCAAATACCGCATCATATTTCTGAACTTCAGAGTGGATAAAGGCTATGTAAGCAATTACTGCAAGAGGAATGATTCCGAGGAAAACTCCCAATATGCGGCGGCGACGTTTGTGTTTTTGTTTACGATATTTTTCATTTCTAGTCATAGTACACCTCCATGTAGTCATTGTGAATCATTATATGAAATTTATGAGGTAGCTGTCAAACCAAAAAAAACCAGTTTGTATAAGAAAGAAAATTCTGCCAATGGATACAATTTATGGAAGGACTGTGTGGCGGGGGAAAGGGGTCAGTTGATTAGAAAATTGGGTGAGAGTTGGTACAGTATAGAAATATTTGGAAGACGTAAAAGATGTGCAAAAAGCGATGGTAAAATTAACCCAATTCACAAGGAAAGTAACAGGTGTATGCCTTTGGAAATTGTACAAAAATAAATGCTTATATAATGGTGTTATTAGCATTTATTTCTGCTATAGAAATATAAATAGAGTAAGAGGACGAGATACCTCTGCGAAGATGATAGAGAGTACATTGTTAGGGGGGAATGTTATGAAAAAGAGAAGTTGGCATAAGGTAGTAGCTGGGGTATGTGTTTTACTTTTGGCTGGAAACACATACGCATTTGGAGGGTATGCGCATTGGGAGATTGCCGATCGAGCAGCTGTACTTAAAAATTATGGAATAGAAGAGGCAAAACATTATATGAGTGGTGCACTTATGGCGGACATTGGGAAAATGAGTTGGGATTCTAAGTACACTTCGTCAGATAGTTTAGCCTTTACTCAGACAATTATGGAGCAAGGTGTATTGAGTGGGACTTATTTTGCAGAAGGATGGAATGCACATTATATATCTGATACGCAAGGGGCTGTAGCCAATATTTCAGGAGGTCCATCTATCTACAAAGTAAAGTGTGGTTGGATTGATAAGTATTTGAGAGACGATCAAAGTATTACAACACCCATTAATGGAGCAACCTCAGCTTATGTTAATTATGAGTTGATTCGAAATACATATCAAAGTTTAAATGGTTTTTCTCCAACAGATACACAAATTGATCAGCAAATTAGTTCGATGTATTCGGCATTCCATACTGCTATAGCATTGAGTTTTCAAGGATGGAATAGCGCGCAAAAACAGTCAATAGAAAATGAATTAAATCGTGTAGTAGGACTGCTGAGTAGGCCAGTGACTTATTGGCAGGGAGCGGTAGATAATAATGAAGAAGATGATAGTTATGACGCGTTGATAAAACTTGTGAATGAAGATGATACTGGTGAATTGCGACGACAAATAGAAGCATTGGCTCAAAATATTATAGTAGAGAAAGTACCTACACAAGAAGAAGGAGTATATGAAGTAAGAGTTATTGTAATTAATCCTATAGAATACAATGGTAAGTGTGAAGCACTAGCCAAAAGTATTATAGAGATGCAGGAATGATAAAAGGGAGGTTGCCTGGCAGCCAATGTCATTAAGTTAAGGCATTGATTCAGGAGGAAGCAAAATAACCAAGTACTTTTAATGAAGTACTTGGTTATTTTTGTCTAAAAAGCTTGACAAAGTATGAAGATTTTCTGGCGAAGCCCCTCGTTGAGGGAGGTGCTGTAATGGGATGTTTCATCAGGCAGCGTAAATTGGGGTTTGAAACACTTATGAGATTTATCCTGTCATCCGGATTATTTATCCCAAGTTAATACTTTAATTTTGTTACGCTCTAATTGGATGAGGCCATCTTGTTCGAGTTTCTTGAGATTACGGCTCACCACTTCGCGAGCAGTCCCAAGATTGCTTGCAATCTCCTGGTGGGTAGTGTAGATGATGGGCGTGTTTTTTTTCTTGAGATACTTGATTAGTCGGTCAGGGATTGACTCATGAGTCATTTCTTCTTTATCCAAAATAACCTTTGAAAATTTGTCATAGAGATTGGTGTACATAAACCG
>JBOFIR010000086.1:0-16081 GCA_051650265.1 Cellulosilyticaceae bacterium | reverse complement strand
TATTCATATAATCTGCAAATGCACGATCTTCATAGGTAATATGATGCTTAATCATCTTGGTCAAATATGCAATAACACTACTCAAGTGCTCCGTATTATGAGGATCTTGATTGAAATTAATACCTAATTGGTTCACTTCATTAATATAGTAGTCATGACTACTATGATGGGCTTTATACCCCGGATACAAATATCTTTTCTGAATCAATTCCTCATCTTTGAAATGTTTCTCAACATACCACTCTAAAAAACTTATCACATATCGCATTTCTTGCATACCCTCACCACGGCTACATGCATCATACAAATCTTCTAGTGTCTGGATTAAACTCCGATGTTGTTGATCAATTTTGTCGATTCCTATTTCTAATGATTTATTCCACGCAATCATTTTCCCACCCTGTCCTCATATTATCTTACTTCTAGTCTATGCTTAGTTCAATCAATTTGTCCCCATTCAACATCTTTCCATTAATTATTAAAAGTATATACTAGCTTTACAGATTAATAAAGTGTTTTTGTGGTATAATCTTCTTGAGGTGACAATATGAAAGACTTAAAAATTTACTTTACATCAGACGTACACGGCTATATTTATCCAACAGACTATCGCGATGCGACGATCAAACCTATGGGACTACTTAATATCATCTCAAGTTTTGATAAAGATGGTAATACACTCGTTATTGACGGCGGTGACACAATTCAAGGTTCCCCTTTTATGACTTATCTTACCCGCACCGAATTTGATGTGCATCCTATGGCCACAGTCATGAATACTGGAGGGTATGATTTCATCACACTTGGTAACCATGACTTTAACTATGGGTATGATTATCTCAGCAAATACCTAAAACATTTAGATGCACAATGTATTTGCTGCAATATAAAAGATCGTACAGGCGAGCTTCCAATCCTTCCATATGCTATCAAGACTCTTGAAAATGGCCTAAAAGTAGGGGTAATTGGTCTCGTCACCGAATATGTTCCTGTATGGGAAAATCCACGCAATCTAACTCACTTTGAAGTATGTAGTTCAATCCCATCTATTCAAGCATCTTATGACATAGTAAGACCTCAAGTAGATGTACTCATTGGGATCTACCATGGTGGTTTTGAACGTGACTTAGAGACAGGGGCTGTACTTAGCCAAACCAAAGAAAATCTTGCCTACACAATCTGTGAGCAGTTTGCCTTTGATATCTTACTCACAGGTCATCAGCATATCCCTATGCCTGGACGTATCATTGAAGGAACGCACATTGTCCAAACACCACATAATGCGACTGAGTATATCGTGCTTACAGCCTCCTATGATTCAGAAGGCTCGTCACTTTGTCAGGTTAATTCTCATCTTGAACAGGTAGTTTCTCACACAACACCTGCTTTATATGAGGCACTTATGCCTCAAGAAAACGCGGTACAGAAATGGCTAGATCAACCAGTTGGTTTTTTAAGCCAAGCATTGTATCCACTTCCACATTTAGAGATGGCGTGCAAAGGGTCGCCACTTGCAAATTTCATCAACCAAATTCAACTTGAAGTAAGTGGCGCTGATCTTTCATGCACTTCCTTTGCTAACTCAATTAAAGGATTTAACCAAGAAGTGACTATTCGTGATATTGTATCAACCTATGTATACCCTAATACCCTTGCTGTGTTAGATGTGACAGGTAGCGTACTCAAACAAGCACTTGAAAAATGCGCAAGTTACTTTGATTATGATGCAGATGGCATACTTTGTGTTTCCGATCGTTTCTTGAAACCAAAGGTAGCACACTATAACTATGATTATTTCTCAGGTATTCATTATACCTTTGATATCAAAAAGCCTGTCGGCGAACGAGTTACAATGCTATCAAAAGATGGTAAATCCATCGAAATGGATGATCATTTTAAACTTGTCATGAACAATTACCGTGCTACGGGTGTAAGTGGTTATGAATGTTATCAGTCTTGTCCTAAGATAGATGAGATACTCATTGAACTTCCTGAAATTATTATCAACTATTTTGACAAACATCATCATGTCAATGTTGACCAAAATCATTATTTTGATGTCGAATACTAATAAATAAAAAAAGCTAGAAGATTTCTAGCTTTTTTTATTTATTAGTTTGGTAAATACGGCAATTCTCCTCTAAGTCCTTGAGCATAGCGTCTACACGTTCCCATCCATCTAGTGTCGCTCCTGCTGCAAAGAAGTGTCCGCCACCACCGTACTGTGAAGCAATATCATTCACCTGTGGTCCTCTTGAGCGCAATTCACACATCACTTTCCCCTCTGGTGTTTCAGCGAAGAAATGCCAGTTTACTAATCCTTCACACTCTTGAAGTGCATTGACCATACGTGCCGCCGTGATAGCCTCTAATCCGTATTGTTGAAGTACCTGTGTTGGTATTTTGAGATATGCCATACCATGGTTTGCAATAACAAAATGATTGTAGATATACCCTAAGAATTTCAAGTCAGATGCAGGTACCTTGTAGAGCTCCTCATAAATAGTCTTGGTCTCCAGATCAAATGTAATATACGTCAATTTTTTCATAAGCTCCGTTGGATTACTGACATACAGCAGGCGTCTTGTATCTCCCATAATCCCAATAAACAATGCCTCTCTACCCTTTTTATCACAACGGAGTTTTTTTTCATTTTTCGTGAGTAAATCAAGTATCATCTCACAGCATGATGTATATGTGGTATCTACCCAAGTAATGTCTTCGAAAGGTTCCTCATAGGGTTTATGATGGTCAATCTTAAGGACTTTACCACATTGTTTAAAACTCTGATGATCCACACGAGGTGAATCTGACACATCAACGATAATAGCTAAACACGCCTCATTCATCAATGCTTCATCTTCTTTAGGATCCATCCTTGTAATATACTCTAATGCGGGGTTGTGCTCTCCAAACAGATAAACTTTTTTATGTGGGTAAGTTGTTTGAATAATATGCTTGAGTGCTGTTTGTGCACCATATGAATCTGGATCAGGAAACACATGTCGATAAATTCCTATCGTATCATATGCCTCAATTGCATTAATAATTTGAGTCATTTTTTCTTTTAACATTTCCTACTCCTTAACTTAAATACCCTATAGTGCTGTGGCACTATAGGGTATGGGTCTATTATTGTCTTTGAATTGATGTACCAACTTGTGATACTGTATCTGAAACGAATGTTTCGATATCTGCGATATTACCTGAAACATATGCTTCAAATTTTTCTTGTACTGTTGAACGTGCAGATTGTGCATTACTAATAGCTGGTGTGTAATAAGCGTATGGTAATGCTAATCTTGCTGCTTCATATACGTTTCCATATAAACCTGCTGTATCTGCCATAGTTGCTTGGAATATTTCTGTATTCTCAGCTGATTGACGTACAGGAAGGTAACCTGTTCTTGTTGCAAATTTTGCTGTGTTTTCTGGGTTAGTTACAAATTTCATAAACTCATAAGCTGCATACTGTTGTTCTGGTGAAACATCATTTGTAATGAATAAAGAACCACCTTGTTGAATAACTGCTTGATCTTTACCTTCGAATGATGGTACTTCAACTGCCGCAATTTCAAATGCACCGTTATTGTTGATATGTGATGCACCTGCTGAAGATCCTTGATACATTAACATTTGAGCATTTGAGAATGGACCAGATAAGAATTTATCCTCACCTGCAATACGGAAGTAGCCTGCTTCAGTATTTGCTTTATAGAAATTCATGAACTCTCTTACCCATTCATTATCTACGTTGATTGTTCCGTTTAATTCAACGAAATCTTTACCATCCATTTTCAAAGTTGAAATAAATGCATTTGATCCACTATCAAAACCAAATCCAGGAATACCAAGTTCTTCTTTACATTTTTTAGAGATTTCAGCTACTTTCTCCATTGTAAGCCCTTGAAGGTCATCCATAGTATAGCCTAGTTTTTCTACTAAATCTTTATTAACGTATACAACTTCTGTTGACTTAGTCATTGGCAATCCGTAGATTTTACCTTCATCCCACTGTGCAACCTCTGCAATAAATGCTGGGTTAAAGTCTTTTTGAAGATCTTCTACCATACCAACATTAGCATCTTGTACAAAACCACTCATATCAAAGATTTTACCTTGATCGATTAGTCCAGTTGCTAAGTCTGGGTATACATTAATGATAGCTGGTAATGTGTTAGATTGTGCAGCAGCAATAACTTTTTTGTTAATGTCATTAATTCTACCTTGTGGGCTCGCTGTTACAGTGATTTCCATTGTGTTTGTTTCATTAAATTCTTTAACGATTTCTTGAAGTACTTCTTCTTGTGCTCCTGACATATAGTGCCACATATCAATTGATACTGGAGCTGTTAATTCTGGTACAGCAGCAACCCCATCATTCCCTGGAGTAGTAGCTGTTGATCCACATCCAGCTAGAACAGAAGCTGAAAGTAAACCAGCCATAACAGAAGCAAATAGTTTTCTTTTCATTTGTTGTCACCTCTTAAAAGTATGTTTTATATTTAAAACTCAATAGTACTGAGTTTTTAACCCTTAACCCCACCTACACTGATACCATTCATAATCTTCTTATGAAGGAACATATAGACTACAACAATTGGCATTGTAATAATAGTTGATGCAGCCATTAATAACTCATAACGGTTTCCAGCATCTGTTTGGAAAGCTGTTAACCCATTAGAAAGCAAGCGCATCTCACTGCTATTTGTTACAAGTAGTGGCCATAGGAAGGCATTCCATGAGTTGATCCCCACAAGAATACAAATTGTGATAATAGATCCTTTTGCCATAGGCACCATAATCTGCCATAAGAATTTCCAATCGTTTGCACCATCTACTTTAGCTGCGTAGTAAAGTTGCTTTGGAATCTTAAGGAAGAACTCACGAAGCATGTAGATATAAAGTACGTTTGCCATATACGGCACAAATAATGCTTGGTACGTGTCAATCCATTTAAGTTGCGATATTGTTTTAAAGTTTGTGATGATAAGCACCTCACCAGGGATCATCATCGATGCAAGGAATAGTGAGAACAAAAGATCTCTTCCCTTGAATTGTAAGTGTGAAAAAGCAAAGGCTGATAAAATTGCTACGATAACCGTTGTAACAATACTTAATGCTGTTACTAATAATGTATTAAAGAAGTACCTTCCAAACGGTGCCATTGAAAGTGCTGTTGAATAGTTATCCCACATCCACTTCTCTGGAACTAATGTTGGCGGTGTTTGGATTACCTCAAAGCTTGATTTTAAAGAAGATGCTATCATCCAGTAAAACGGGAATAATGTTACGATAGCAAATACAACAAGCAAGAAGTACTTCAGTGCGAGTCTATAATTTACTTTCTTCTCCATGTTATTTCTCCTTAAATATTAATAATGAACTTTGTTACGTGCTAACGTTCTTTGAACCATTGTTACAGTTAAGATGATCAGTAGCAAGATTACTGATGCCGCAAAGGCAAGAGGGAAATCTTGATCACCGTAGAAACGGTCAATGATATACATTACGACTGTTGATACAGCACCATCTAATGTACGTCCACCGAAAAGCACATAGACTTCTGTATACACTTTAAATGCTGCAATTAAGCTTATGATATAAGTGTATAATATAATTGGAGAAACTAATGGAATAGTAATCTTTTTAAAGATCGTTCCATTTGTTGCTTGATCAATCTTGGCAGCTTGATAGTATTGTGGATTAATTGATGCAATCCCTGTTGTTAATACTAAGGTATTGAACGCTAAACTTTTCCAAACTGCAAAAATAACAAGGGCGGACATTGCATATTTGGGATTATTAAGCCAATCCAAGCCATTCAGCCCTACAAGTTCGAGAAGATGATTAATAATCCCATATTGACTATTGAAAAGCCATGACCATACAACTCCGATTGCAACGAGTGATGTTACATAAGGTAAAAAGTAGATACTTTGGAAAAGCCCTTTTACCTTCTCATTTTTGATCGTTGCTAAGCTATTTGCAAGTACAAGCGATAACCCTACAGAAAGTAAAGGGACAATAGCAGCATAAACTACTGTATTGAACACTGAACTAATAAAACGTTTATCTGTAAATAAATACTGATAACTTCCAAAACCAAATACAAAGCCATCTGCCTTTGTTTGGTCAAAGCTTCCAATAAATGTATTCACAATTGGGTAAAATACGAAAATACTTAATATGATTAAGGCTGGCAATAAGTATAGATAGCCTTTATAACTTTTCCCACTTTTTAACATTTTTTCACAAACTCCTCTGTATCGATATCAAATACGTACGCTTTTCCTACTTTTGGTCGAACCTTAAGTGCTGCACCTTCTTCGATTACAAATTCTTTGTCTACTAACATTTTGTAAATGTTACCTTCATACACAAGTGTTAAAAGTCGTTCTCTTCCTAGTACTTCTACAGTCTGAACAGTTGTTTCAAACCCTTCTTCAGAAACCTCAAAGTCTTCTGCACGAATTCCTAACCAAACCTTTGCATGAGTCGTCGGTAAATCAGTAATACGACATCCACCTACTACAGCCTCTCCATTATGA
Organism: Cellulosilyticaceae bacterium; assembly: GCA_051650265.1. GTDB lineage: Bacteria > Bacillota > Clostridia > Lachnospirales > Cellulosilyticaceae > JBOFEH01. Next base: position 9,530 of record JBOFIR010000086.1, on the reverse strand, counting down.
CTTTCAAGTGCAATGAAGTTCATAGCTGGGCTACCGATAAATGATGCCACGAATTTATTGCATGGATTCATATAAATTTCCGTTGGTGTAGAAATCTGCTGAATCTTACCATCTTTCATCAGAATGATTTGGTCTGAAATACTCATTGCTTCTTCTTGGTCATGTGTTACAAACACAGCTGTTACGCCTGTTTCTTTTTGAATTCTTCTAATTTCTTGGCGTGTTTCAACTCTAAGCTTTGTATCAAGGTTAGATAATGGTTCATCTAAGAGAAGAATCTCCGGATTTTTTGAAATTGCGCGTGCAATAGCAACCCTCTGTTGTTGACCCCCTGAAAGTTGTCCAGGTTTACGATCTAAGAGATTGTCAATCTTAACGATTTTTGCCACTTCTACCGCTCTTGCCTCTGCATCTTCTTTTTTCCACTTTAAGTTTTTAAGAGGGAACATGATATTCTCTTTCACTGTCATATGTGGATAAAGTGCATAGTTCTGAAACACTAGGCCGATACCAAGTTGCTCTGGTTCAAGACCCGTCACATCTTTTTCTCCAAAATATACATGGCCGCTAGCTGGCTTATGTATACCCGAAATTGTAAATAGTGTTGTTGATTTACCAGAGCCTGATGGCCCGAGTAATGAAATTAGTTTGCCTTTTGGAATTTGAATCGTCACATGATCGATTGCTGTGAAATCTCCAAATTTTACTACTAGATTATCTAGTTTGATTCCCATTCTTGAACACCTCATTATTAATTAATCATTCCTGATAGGTTGCAATACTTTACATAATATACGCCTATTTTTTCACATTTCTTATCTTAAGGCAATGTATTCCAGTTGTCAACCAAATTGTTCTCTAAAATCAAGTAGACATAATTTTTGCATTTTATCACCACTACTTGATGACTTACAATTTAGGTTAACCAATATGTGTGATTTCATGCTATTTTTGTGAAATCACACATTAATTTCTCATTTTTTATTGATTTTATTTTAAGACTATTGTATAATATTTTTAACATTGCTGAAGTGGCTCAGTAGGTAGAGCAGCTGATTCGTAATCAGCAGATCGTGGGTTCGAGTCCCATCTTCAGCTTAAAGTATCCTATTCACAAGCCGTACCGGATTTTAATATTTTTGACTGCCTCTTTTTTGAACTGCTGATTACGAATCAGACAGACATAAAAAGAGGTATTTTTAAATTGAAGATTTTTAATCTATCAAATAAAAGACACCTAACCCTACTCCTAGCGTTAGATGTCCTTATCACCATTACTTTTATCTCTTATGTTCCCATCTAACCCTCTACACTGCTGTACCCTCTCAATTCTTGTGTCACTTCCTGCAATACGTTATATCTATCATAAAGGCCGATACTAGTCATTCCAATATATTGAGTCCCTCAATATTGAACCCTGCAAATAAAGCTTTATTCTATTTCTCCTGTGATAAATTCGTTGAATTGCGCCCTTAACCCATGAGAAAGTGTATCCCCTAGATAAGTTTTCGTTGGGATTTGTCGCGCTTGGTAGTTCTCTAACATTTGCTGTGTCACGAGTTCCATATCCGCTTTCAATTCACGTGCAGATAGCAGTCCGCACCCATTGCCTCGAATAATAACTTGTTGTAACCCATCTGATGTCGCCACAATCATATCATATTTTTTATGGTGTATGTGGGTAAACTTTTCAATATATTCATCTGCAGTCTGTGCTTCTTTGGTATACACTACATGAATGTTATTGTACTTGGAGACCTCCTCACGGTGGCCCTGAACACGGTATGCATCAAACACCACAATAATCTGATTCTTTTTAGCGCCTTGATAATTACATAGTGCCTCAAGAAGTTGAATCTTTGCCCCATCCATATTCTCTTCTGCCAATTCCCTAAGTTCTTGCCATGCAAAGATCACATTGTAACCATCCACTAAAAGATACTTCTCACGATTAACATATGGTCTTACTTGGGGTTCCCTCACATTATAGTAACTCTCATGAGCCGACTTACGTTTTTTCCATGCGGATTTTTCACCTTGGTTTGCATAATAGGTTTTGTTCAATATCTGATCGATTTCCTCTAGCCCAATAACTGGTTCATCATGCTCAGGTAACTGAGCATGATACTGCTCACGAGGGACCTCTCCTCTGCTTGCTTTCAAGTAACTCTCAAGATGCATATAATTCTTGACTTCATCCCAATTAACGACAAATCCACTTCCATGTGCACAGAACACTGAAGATGTTGGATTTTCTATATCTCGCTCTGAGTCATAGCCTTTTTCCAAGATAACCTCTTGCGCATTATGGCAATGCTCATATCCCTTTAGTGTGCAGAACATCCTTCCGTGACCTTTTGTATATGCAATGACTTCTTTCTGGTAATTTTGCATTGTTGAAACAGGTGCACTTCCTACCAAGATACTATATTGACTATCTGATTGGAGAATCTCACAAGTTCCATGCATTTTTTCAATGTCTGTCATTGCACGTCCAATCATCTGCTCTGGTAGCTCTATCTTAAATTGATAATAGGGCTCTAAAAGTATGGATTGTGCTTGTTTTAACCCTTGGCGTACTGCACGATAAGTTGCTTCTCTAAAATCTCCACCTTCTGTATGTTTCTTGTGGGCACGCCCATTTACTAATGTGATTTTCATATCTGTAATGGGTGCACCTATAAGTACGCCTTTATGTTCTTTTTCTTCTAAATGAGTTAAAATCAATCTCTGCCAGTTCTTTTCTAATAAATCTTCACTACAATCTGTCTCAAAAGTGACCCCACTACCTGCCTCTGACGGTTCTAAAAGAAGCTGTACCTCTGCATAATGCCGTAGAGGCTCAAAATGCCCTACTCCCTCAACAGTCTTTAAAATGGTTTCTTTATAAACAATCTTCCCTGAGTCAAATGATACACTCATATCAAATCTGCTTTGGATCATACTTTGTAGAATTTCCAGTTGCACTGCTCCCATAATCTGTGCTTGAATCTCTTGCAGCGCCTCATTCCAGACAATATGCAGTTCAGGCTCCTCTTCTTCCAACTGCTTCAATTTGGGGAGTGCAACCCTTGGGTCACATCCTTCAGGCAAGATAATCTGATATGAAAGTACAGGTTCCAAAATCGGTTTATGGGAAGATTGCTCACTTCCAACACCTTCTCCCGCCTTCGTTCGTGTCAATCCTGCTACTGAACAAATTGTCCCTGCTCCCGCTTCTGTAACAGCTTCAAATTTGGCTCCTGAATAACACCTAATTTGTGTAACTTTTGCTTCCCACTCAGGTGTTATAATTGTATCTCTTATTTTTAATCTGCCACCAGTGATCTTCATGTAAGTGAGTCGATTACCTTGTTCGTCTCTTCCAATCTTAAAGACTTTTGCTCCAAAAGTTTCTTCTGAGTATGTAGGCATCACTGTATAGGCTTCAATACACTTCATAAATGACTCTACTCCGTCTAATTTCAGAGCAGATCCAAAAAAGCAAGGGAAAACATGACGTTCTCTGATTCCTTCCATCAACAATTTATCTTCAATGATATTATTTGAAAGATAGTGTTCCATCAAATGCTCATCACATAATGCAATCTGCTCATAAAACTCTTCCGTGTGTTCTGTATCGAATGCAATACAGCGCTCATCTAAATTTTGATTAAGATCTGCTAAAAGACGTTCACGATCTGTACCCTTTTGATCCATCTTATTGATAAATAAAAAAACAGGAATCTTATAGAGCTTTAGAAGTCGCCAGAGCGTCTGTGTATGTCCCTGTACGCCATCTGCACCACTAATGACTAAAATTGCATAATCTAATACCTGCAATGTTCTTTCCATTTCTGCTGAAAAATCAACATGTCCAGGCGTGTCTAATAGGGTTAGATGGACCGTACCTAGATCTAAAGTCGCCTGTTTAGAAAAAATGGTAATTCCACGTGCTCGCTCCAACTCAAATGTATCTAAATAGGCATTTTTATTATCTACACGACCTAATGTACGGATTTTACCACTCACGTAAAGCATCCCTTCAGATAATGTTGTTTTCCCTGCATCAACATGAGCTAATATTCCAATCACTAATTTTTTCATATGTCCGTTTAATTCCTTCATTTCGTTGTCTATTTTCATAGTTCTTATTACTATCATATCAGTTTACCGCATTTCTGACAATTCTATGTATTGTGTCAAACCCTCTCACGCCTCCCTATTAATGACAAAAAGTGGGTAAAATACCCACTTTTTTACTCACTCTTCGTGCCTCAATTATAAAAGTGTTGGAATGAGGCGTTTTGCAGGTGAAGCTATAAATTCAGAATTCACTAAAAATCCTTTCTCCTCTGCAATTGCAGTGCCTGCTTCTATACCCGCATTGACCGCACCAACATCCCCAGTAAAGGTGAAGTATGCTTTACCGCCTAATGCATTGCCTAATCTCAAATCAATAGGTTGCAGTTCAGCAGCCTTCAACACAGCATCTGCTGCTATAATCATAGTGGCAACAGAAAATGATTCCATAATCCCAAGCGCACTGATATGATCCGGCATATTCGCACCCGTTATAGCCGGAAATACAGCGGCATCTACATTTGGAATTACTGTAGAATCTACCGCATATTCACCAGCAGTATTGAGCCCTATTCTTACGGCGTCTTCTACAGCAGTAACGTCTCCGTGAACGATTGCCATATATTTTCCTGGACAAATTGAAGTCGCCGTAACAATTTCAACATCTGCCGCCTTAAGCATCTGGTCTGCTGTATAAATCCCCCTCGCCACACTCACAAACTCTACAACTCCGATAGCATTTTGCATCTTATGCCCTCCTTATCGTCACAAATTCATTACTCACATCTTCTATGATACCTGTAATGCTTGCATGAATTGTTGCACCTAAACTATTTTCGGGGATTATTCCAATTAATTGTCCTATTTCAACATGTTCTCCTATTTTTACAATAGGTATTGCGGGTGCACCCACATGTTGTTTTGTGGCTATACGCACAACTTCAGGCATATACAAGATCTCTGTAAGTGGTGCTGGCCTGTCATAAGTCATCAATCCAAGCCTTGAAACCAATCTTTTACTTGGTATTTGACGATAGGACCTACTTTCTCGTGCCTGATATGATTTCTCCCCTGGCGTATAGCGGTAACCTTGGTTATCTAATTCACCTTTTGCTATCACATTGGCTGATTTAGGGCATATATTGGCTGGACAAGAAAACAACTGACAGAGGTTGCATTGGCAGCATAGCTGTGGATTGCCCCCTTTAGCCAATTCAGGCAAAGCATAATTAAGGCCTCTAATCACTTTATGCGGTTGTAAATCATGTCCTAATAAATAACGTGGGCATAGATCTGTACACATACGACACTGTTCACAGGAAGCTCTATTAATTTTTTTTGCCTGCTCATTAGTTATAGCTTTCTTTTTAATCAGTGTATGTTCTTTACTCAGAATAACAAATCCCTTATCTTTTTTAGTGATAGCACCATCTAAATCCCTAAGCAATGGTCCCATCATAGGCCCTCCATCAATAATGGCATAGGCATCAAATTGGTGAATACCACTCCGTTCTAAAACATCTCTTATGCGGCTTCCAACAGGCACTTTGCAGGTAAGTGGATTTGGGACATCCCCTGCAACTGTAATGTATGTTTGTGTAACAGGCTCACCGATGGAAGCCTTGTAGATATTGAGTGCTGTTTCTGAATTGATAACGACGCACCCAACATTGAGTGGAATACCAGCCTCAGGTACAACTCTCCCTGTCAGCTCATAGACAAGAACCTGTTCATCCCCCGCTGGATAAACATCTTCTAACTCCTGAACTGTGACAAATTCTCCAAGGCCAAGTTTCGCTATTCTATCTCTTAGAATAGCAACGACTTCCCTATGCTTACCTTTCACCCCCATAACGGCTTGCTTTGCACCCACTAATCTACCTGCAGCTTCAAACCCTTTGATAATCTCCTCTGGATAGAGCGCCATGATCTGCTGATCAACACGTAATAAAGGCTCACACTCTGCACCATTTAGAAGAATGTATTCTGCCTTTGCATTCAGTTTTACATGTGTGGGAAATCCCGCACCACCAGCACCTACTATCCCTGCTTCTCTCACTTTTCCTAAAAGATCCAACATTTCACCTCCAGTATTTATCGCAAATACGTGTTATGTCCTGTTTAATTTTTACACTTTTAAGAATAGATATACCTGTTTTTTAATCCAATTTATCTTCGACAAACCAATACAGTACTGTAGGTTTGATGCATACTTGATCGTTTTCCTTTTTTTTGGTTGAATAGTGTGGCTTCTGTTTATCAGACTCTTCTTTGTATAAATGTAAGCGGTAGTGGGTTGTTTTCTTAATATAGGCCTTAATTTCTTGATTGTGAACGGGTACATCCACCGTATCACGCATACAAGCAAGGTATTCCATCTCTTCCTTAAGCCTTTCTGCGGAGATGAGTCCTAGCATTCTTGCATGGGTAATATCATTTTTAGTTTTTCTTATGAGGTCACTATGTTTTTTGCTTCTTACTAAAGCTGCAATCCTACTTTTTCGTGTTAATTCAAGTGGCATACCCTCTGTATAGGCAATAGGCTTCTCACCTTCTCCGTTAGAGATAAACTGATTCTGCACTTCACACCATTTAATATTTGTATAGGGACAATAAATCACTAGATGTCGTGTGAGAAATGCTTTAAAGCTCTTTTCACTGATAAAGAGTCTTTTCCATTTTTTAATTCTCATCTCCAAAAAGGTCATTTGTTTGTTTGCTTCAATACTAAAAAATGCTGCTGATCCTTCTGGTGCAATTACATAGTCCACATACGGGATGATATTGAACCGCACTTGTTTTTCATCAATATCGAGAAATTTTGCCAAATCATCCACCAAAAGGGTATAATCCTCCTCGTATATGGCCTTTTCCATGCCTTTTAGAATGTATTGCTGTTTGCTATCTTGAAGTGTTTCAATGGCTTCTGTATTGACCTTTTTATCTTTTGATAGTGCCTTTATTTGTTTTTCAAACGTTTCTAACTGACTAAAGAAATCAGGACTCTTGTTCATATGTACCTCCTTATACGTTATATAATTACTTTTATAAGTCATTATTTGTAACTTGTCTAAAAAATACTCACCATTTTTTGCTTTTTGAGTTGACTACACTCGCATTATGGTGAGTACATGTTATCATATAATGCCTAGATTTGCTTTTGCTTCAGGTAAGACTCTAAAAAATGCAGTATAGAAATCTTCGTCTTCTCCTACTTGTATACGATAAAAAGTATCTAATACATACGTATTGATCGTCTGTAGTTCCTCCTCATCATACACGAATTTCAATCTAAAGTTAAGTGCTTTGAGTAATTTATACCATGCCAAAATAAATGTCTTATTTTCCCCATAATTTTTGATACCAATCCACTCATTAACTGTAATTGCCTTCAATTCTGGCATCACACAAGTGCCCACTTGCAAGAAATATTTAAAATCATCATTCTCATAAACTCGCCCTAGAGGAAATAGCCTACAGATATTAGGACGATGTCCATGAATAGTGCAACGCCCTTCTTCACTCAAAAGGCTACAGCGCTCTGTTTCTCCCTCCATTTTGAGATAAGGTAACATGAGTTTGTTGTTTTTTTGTAGAGCAAGTTTATTTCCTAATAATGCATCAAATGACATATTAAGATGTGAAACGATTTCATATGCATCAAATGGTGTGAGTTCAACGAGATCCCCTACACGATGGCAGCATGTATAGCAGCCATTACATCCACAGGTATCCGCCTCCACAACATCATTGATGTCGTATAACTTACCATCTGAAATATCATCTAATGTTTTTACTTTTCTCATAGTTTTATGCTCCTCTATTTCTCCTGATTCTAATCCCTAGTCATGAGTCATTATTCTTTGTCTTTAGGATTTGTTGCCTTCATTATAATACAAACTAATACCTTATCGCTATATTTCAGATAAAAAGAGTTGTAAAACCACTGTTTAAACTGGCTTTACAACTCATCCTTCATTTATATCTAATTTGGGCTAATCACTTAGTAATATAATTCTCCTGGTCTATAGCCATCTGGTAATTCTTCTTCTGTTACAAACTTAAATGCTTCATCACGTAAGATTGGTAAGAATACTTCATATGGAATTCGTGTAAATTCACTCACATAGTTACTTGCACCAAACCACATACCTGATTTACTACTTAAATTAAGACCTCTAGCAAATTTTGTATAATTTGAGCAATCATGAATTGCTAGATCCCAGTTCTCTTCTTCAGCATGCTTCATAAACTTGAATGTCAACTCTCTACTCCAGATTGGAGAAATATAACCATGTCTAGAGATATACATGTTTTCATCGAAATAGTTGCCAATGTTGTTTTCATTTAAATGCAGTTCTGCACAGTTAATAAAATCAACTTTTGTATCTAAAATAGCTTGTTTTTTCTTGAAGAATATTTCGAAAAACTCTGGTGTCATGGGTGTTTCAATTCCAACATTTTTGATATACTTTTTAGCGATTGCAATATTTTCGATAACTTTATCCGCACAGTTCGATGCCCCAAGGTTAAAACGAATCTCTGGAAGACCAGCTTCGCCTAACGCTCTTAGTGTCTCTTCTGTTGCTAATGTACCATTGGTATACATATGTTGGTAAATGCCTGCTTCACTAAACTTCTTAATGACAGGATAGTACTTCTCAATCTCCATAAAAGGCTCTAAATAAACATATGCAACACCTGTTGGTTTTTCTTGAATTGAAAGAAGTAGATCTATATCCTTTTCATAGAATTTTGTTCCTCCAATTTCCCACATCTGCGAACCAATTGGCAGTGAATCGTCTAATTGCCCATAATTATAACAGAACTTACATTTAAGATTACATTTATTGGTTTTTCTGATTGCACTAAGTCCTGTTCCTGTCAGACATGAACGACACCCTTTTGAAAACTTGCTGTCTGCACCTACGTAATATGTTCTGTTGGCTAACGTCTTAAGTTCCTTTATCTGTGCCATGAGTGCATCATTTCTATGGTCTACTGCTTCCTCAATTTGAGCAAAGGTTGCATAAACAATCTCTTGTTGCTTCGCACATAACTCCTCATCCTCAGGCATCATTGCAAATAGTTCAAACCATGATAAGGCGTCCTTCTTCGAAATTTTCATCATGTATCCTCCTCTAATTGTCCTCTAAAGACTCTATAGATGTCTTCAAAGTATACACTACTTGTTCTATATAAAAGGGGGAGAGCTTTATCTTCTCTTCCCCTTCGCATTAACCTTATTCGCTTCACATATTATATGCTACTACTGCACATAAAGCAAGTAGAATTAGAAGTGTATAGGTTTTATAATTACTTAAACAAGTAATTATTTATTTTTAGTATATGTTAAACAACTAAATATCCTGATTCTACTCCCCCATACAGTCACCTTCATAGTCATCCTTTTAATTCCCTCTCATCCAAATAAATATACATGCATCAAAAAGGCTTAGAGATTCTAA
>JBOFIR010000085.1:0-3870 GCA_051650265.1 Cellulosilyticaceae bacterium | reverse complement strand
TTTTCATGGGAAACTTATTTCAACAACTTTATAACATAGTAGACTCACTTATTGTAGGTAATTTCTTAGGAAAAGAGGCATTAGGCGCAATAAGTTCTACCGGATCACTAATCTTCTTATTAGTAGGATTAGTTGGGGGGATTTTCTCAGGAGCTGGTGTGGTGATCTCACGTTATTTTGGTGCAAAGGATCATGAGAATGTTGAGAAAGCAATTCATACAACAGTAGGATTTGGACTAACGGCAGGATTGGCACTGACTGTATTAGGGAGTATTTTGGCACCACAGATTCTAAAGCTTATGGGGACACCTGAATCTGTATTTCCTAATGCAGTCATCTATGTACGTATTTATTTTTCAGGGATTTTGACCGTTATTTTATATAATACTGCAAGTGGGATTTTTCAAGCAGTAGGAGATAGTAAGAGACCGTTATACTTCCTTATTGTATCTTCTATTACGAATGTGATATTAGACTTACTCTTTGTAGTAGGCTTCAATATGGGTATAGGCGGAGCAGCGCTTGCAACTGTGATTGCTCAGGCCGTGAGTGCCTTCCTTGCCTTCCGTCATCTGATGACAACAAAGGGGATCTACAAAGTGAGTGTGAGAAAGATCACACTATGTCCATGGATGCTTAAGCAAATTCTTCAGTTAGGCATTCCATCAGGGATTCAGAACTCTGTGATTGCCCTTGCAAATATGGTTGTACAGACCAATATTAATGCTTTTGATGCGACAGCTGTAGCAGGATGTGGGGCTTACTCACGGATCGAAGGATTCGTATTTATACCAATCACAAGTTTTGCCATGTCTATGACTGTATTTATTGGGCAAAATCTAGGAGCAGGTGAATATGAGCGTGCGAAGAAAGGGACATACTTTGGGATCGCAGTATCTACCTTGTTAGCAGAAGCGATAGGCATTATCTTCTTCCTTGCGGCGCCAACACTAATTGGGATCTTTAATCAGGATCCAGAAGTAGTTGCATATGGGACGCTTCAAGCAAGAACCATTGCGCTATTCTTCTTCTTGCTGGCATTTTCACATTGTGTAGCAGGTATTTTAAGAGGTGCAGGCAAATCTATTGTACCGATGTTTGTCATGCTCGCATGCTGGTGTGTGATAAGGGTAATCTATGTGACGATCGCAACACATTACATACCAAATATTCAGGTGATCTTCTGGGCATATCCACTTACTTGGTCGCTTAGTTCGATAATCTTCTTGATTTATTATCTAAAATCGGATTGGCTCCATAGCTTTACCCACAAAAATACAGTAGTAGAAGAACTATAGATTAGTAGAATGATTTTAAGGGGGGCACTTCGTAGAAGTGCCCCCCTTAAGTTGCATGCTATTGAACGTTTACATCTACCATAGATGGGACATGATTTAAAGCGTTAAAGACACGTTTTGAGTAAAGGGCAATGCCAACAGAAATCAGCGCAGAGCCAATCACAATGAGCCAAGGGCTACTCGCAAATTGATCAAATAGTAGACCATACAGTGCTTGGCCGATAGGCTGTGCACACATGGCTAAGGCAAGTAGACAAGAGATGACTTTACCCACAAGATGGGCAGGTGTCTGTGCTTGAACGAAAGCAAGCATTTGGATACTAAACATTGTTGAAGCTGCCATTAGAAGAAAACTCATGCTTGTAATGACAATGTAGCTGATTGCTACAGGAAGATGGGCGAATAATACAAGACCTATAGGAAAGACGCAGCAAGCACATATGAGCAGCAATATGTGAGATTTTTTGACATCAAGCTTAGCACCTAATACGCCTGTAAGGATACCACCAGCAAGTCCACCTGCAGCAAGAGCGCCCTGAGCATAGCCAAAAAGTTGATCACTAATACCAAGTGTTTTGGTAAGAAGAACAGGAAGACCTACAATGAGCATAGCACTTAAAAAGAGATTAAAGAGAACAAGAAGTACCATTACACGGAAAAGAATAGGTTTTTCCATACGGATGAATTGAATGCTTTCACTTAAGTCACCTTTGACAATAGTCAAGAGACCAGCCGTATTTTCCTGAGGGGTATGAGGGATCTGGATAAATAGTTCTAGCACTGCAGAAAGTACGAAACAAATGATACTCATATAGAGTATTGGCGTAAGTCCCCAAGAGCTGAAGAGAATCCCGCCAATAATAGGACCAAGAAGATTGGCGAGTGCATTTACTTGATTGATAATCGTGTTGGCTGGCATCAGCTGATCACTAGATACAAGGGCTGGAATACTTGCTTGGACGGCAGGCTGATACATGCCTTGGATCCCATATAAAATCATGAGTACACAGATTAAAAGAGGTACAAGGGCTAGTTTACCGAATGTAAGGCTAAAAAATAGCACTAAAGCAGCTGTGGCAAAGTCGAGAATAACCATGATGTGGCGTTTGTTCACGCGGTCAGCAAGGACGCCGCCTAAAAGGGAAAGGACGATCATGGGTAAAAAGGAGCAAGCAGTCACTAAACCAAATAGCGCAGCAGAGCCTGTTTGGCGTAGGAGATAAAGTGGAAGAGCAAAGCGTAAGATAGCACCTCCAAATAATGAAATAATTTGACCAAGTACAACTAAAGTAAAATCTTTATGAAACAAAGTTTCTTTCTGCATAAAAATGCCTCCTTAAAATAATTTGACATACATACGGTTGGTATGTATAAATTTAAAAATAAGCTGCTCCAAAAGAGCAGTTATTTTTTTATGACTTAGTCTGTTTGAGCTCGTAGAGCGCGGCATATTGCTGAATGCGATCAAGCATCTTATCATCAATAACATCAAGTCCAAGACTCAAAAGAATCTTTTGGAAGAAACGACATCTACCCAGCATCTCACGCGGTGTGGCTACAAAAATCATAGGGTTGAGCCAAACGTTAGAAAGAAGCATCAATACTTCAGCAAGTTCTTGCGGTGAATCTGTCTGGATGGAGCCATCTGCGATACCTTGTTCCAAGACGGGCTGGATAAAGCGTGGCGCAGCTTCTTCTACAGCATTTTTCATTTGCAAAGCTAAAAAGGGTGGGTTTTCAAGTAAGCGAGGTGCAATTGCAAACATCTCATCTTGAGCAGAATTCTCTAACGATGAATGGAAGAGTGCTTTTAATTTTTGACACCCGGTCATCGTGGGATCATCACGTATGATCGTAAGATGTGCTTCGATATCTTTGTAGATATGGTGCGCTACTGCAACGAAAATCTCATCCTTTGATTTGAAATGATGGTAGATCGCCCCTTTTGTAAGACCACCTAATTCATTAATAATGTCTTGGATAGAGGTAGATTCATACCCTTTTTGAATAAAGAGTTTGAGGGATACCTCTATGATTTTATTGACGGTTTCTTCGGGATATTTATTTCTAGCCATAGGATAAACCTCCAATACATACCTGTAGTATGTATTAATCATACCGGTAGTATGTAAAAAAGTCAATATCATTTTTAAGAGCAGATAAATTGATATAGAAAGAAGCACGTTGAATAGGGAAGATTCAACGTGCTTCTGATATTTATAGGGGAAAATGTAGAGGCTATCCGAGGAGGCGGATGCTCTATATGAGTTGGCTACATGGCAATAGCCTTAAGACTTAAGGGGACCTTATTTAGCGAAGTATCTGTTTAAAAGACCTTCGAATGCTTTACCGTGTCTTGCTTCGTCTTTAGCCATTTCATGTACTGTATCATGGATAGCATCTAAGCCTAATTGTTTTGCAAGAGTAGCAAGCTCTTTTTTACCAGCTGTTGCACCGTTTTCAGCAGCAACACGCATTTCTAAGTTTTTCTTTGTTGAGTCTGTAAGTACTTCACCTAATAACTCAGCAAATTTGGCAGCATGCTCAGCTTCTTCGTAAGCAGCTTTTTCCC
>JBOFIR010000084.1:0-2205 GCA_051650265.1 Cellulosilyticaceae bacterium | reverse complement strand
CCCCATAAAAATTGAATCAAATGTGGATAGACAGATGAATGTAATCAAGACAGCGATTCCTGACGTGCTTATTTTTGAACCAAAAGTATTTGGTGATGAGCGTGGTTTTTTCTTTGAGAGTTTCAACCACAAGTTGTTCGAAGAGGCGGTAGGATATCCGGTTAACTTTGTGCAGGATAATCATTCCAAATCCTCGAAAGGGGTGTTGCGTGGTTTGCACTATCAATTGCCTCCCCATGCCCAGGGCAAGCTGGTGCGTTGTGTTGCAGGTGAAGTGTTTGATGTGGCGGTGGATATTCGCAAAAGCTCACCGACCTTCGGCCAGTGGGTTGGCGTTCACTTGTCAGGTGAAAACAAGCGACAGTTGTGGATCCCGGAAGGGTTTGCCCATGGATTCCTGACGTTAAGCGAGACGGCAGAGTTTTTGTATAAAACAACAGCCTATTATTCTCCTCAAAATGAAAGAGGGATTATATGGAATGATGTTGACATTAACATATCATGGCCATGTCTTGATGCATATACGATGTCAGACAAAGATAAGGTGCATCCGAATTTTGGATGTACAGAGTGTTTTCAATGAAGATGATAGAATCATTTCTATACATTAACAGTGCATGTGGTAAATGAAAATGTTTTGTTCTAAACAAATAGGATTTTTTTCACTAGTTAGCAATCTATGGAAAAATAGACAGCTAATTATTCAAATGACGTTACGTGATGTTATTGGTAGATATCAGGGTTCTTTTTTGGGGCTATTATGGTCCTTTTTAAATCCAGTTTTGATGTTGTGTGTATATACGTTCTTTTTTAGTGTTGTATTTAAAGCTAGATGGTTAGGAGGAAGCGGCTCTAAAGCTGAGTTTGCGCTAATACTATTTTCCGGTTTGATTATTTTTAATTTCTTTGCTGAATGTTTAAATCGTGCACCATCTTTGATGCAATCTAACGTAAATTTTATAAAGAAAATCATTTTTCCATTAGAGATACTACCTGTTATCACTATGCTAAGTGCATTATTCCATTTGTTAGTTAGCCTCTGCGTCTGGATTTGTTTCTATATAGTAATATTTGGTATTCCTCATATTGAGATACTACTTTTTCCTATTGTTATACTACCATTGCTATTTATCATTCTTGGTATAACTTGGATGCTTTCATCGTTAGGGGTTTACTTACGGGATGTATCCCAAGTTGTCGGTACGGTCGTATCTATATTGATGTTTCTATCGCCAATCTTCTATCCTATAGAAAGTCTACCCGAATTATTTCAAGGGATAGTAAGGCTGAGTCCAGTGACACTTGCGGTTGAACAAGCTAGAAGTGTTATGTATTGGGGAAATGGTATAGACTGGGTTTTGTGGGGCTATTATATGATGATATCTGTATGTGTTTCTTGGTTAGGTTATGTATGGTTCCAAAAGACAAGAAAAGGATTCGCAGATGTCATCTAATGAGATATCCATAAAAGTAGAAAAGCTTAGTAAACGTTATGAAATATATTCATCTCCAAGAGAGCGCTTAAAGCAATTTATAATCCCTCCAATGCAAGGCTTACTTGGGTTTGAGCGTAGGCAGTATTTTAAGGAACATTGGGCTCTTCAGGATATTTCTTTTGAAGTAAAGAAAGGGGAGGCATTTGGTATTGTAGGGAGAAATGGTTGTGGAAAAAGCACGCTGCTTCAACTGATAACTGGAACACTAAATCCCACCGAGGGTTCGGTGTACACTAAGGGGCGTGTAGCTGCACTTCTCGAGTTGGGATCAGGATTTAATCCAGACTTTACTGGACGAGATAATGTTTATCTCAATGGTATGCTACTCGGCATGAGTCGAGATGAAATAGATGCTCGATTCGATAGAATTGCGGCATTTGCTGATATTGGTGAGTATCTAGAACGACCGGTAAAAACATACTCTAGTGGTATGTTAGTACGCTTGGCGTTTGCGGTACAAGTACAAATAGACCCTGATATATTGATTATTGATGAAGCATTGGCTGTAGGTGATGCATTATTTCAGAAGCGCTGTTTTCAGCGGATTGAAAAACTTCTTTCAGATGGGGTGACTTTATTATTTGTATCCCATGATCAAGAGTCTGTTAGAACATTAACTCAACGCAGCCTTCTCTTGAAACAAGGCAGAGAAGTTTTGTGTGATAGCTCCTCAAAGGTAATATTAGCTTACCGTAAGCTACTCCACGAA
>JBOFIR010000083.1:0-2107 GCA_051650265.1 Cellulosilyticaceae bacterium | reverse complement strand
GGTATTATAGAGGAACCAATACAAGTAAGAAAATTGAAGGCTCGGGACTAGGACTTGCAATCGCCCATGATATTATCAAAGTACATGGGGGGACGATTACAGCGCATAGTAAATCTGGGGAAGGTCTGAGTATCGAGATGGCGCTTTGAATGAGGATTCAAAGCGCTTTTTTCTATGCTTGACTTTTGGTAGGTGTGGGCATAGGATTATTTTAGAAAATCATTCTGACAAATGATGAAGGAGTCAATCATGCAAGAAAATAAACAAATACTTGATTTGGCCATTAGGGCAGGAGAAATTCTCCTTCATAATGGTGCGGAGGTCTTTCGGGTACAAGAGACGATGATTAAGATTGCCACAGCTTATGGTGCGACGCACTTTAACGTTTACGTGATCTCAAATGGGATCTTTGCCTCGGTTGACAATCGAAAAGGGGAGGTATACTGCACAGATATTCGGCATGTCCCTTTATCCCCAGTTCATCTTGGACGCGTAGCAGCGGTCAACCAACTTTCTAGAGACATTGTAGCAGGCAAGTATACACTTGAAGAAGCAAATGATGAACTGGAAAGGATCAATGTGATTCCTTATACCAAGGGGATTTATCAGATCTTGTGGGCGGGGATAGGAAGCGGATGCTTTTGCTATATTTTTGGAGGCAATGCCTATGATAGTAGCGCCTCTTTTGTACTTGGCGCAATTCTTTATACCTTTTTGTTAGGGGTAGGCAGTAAAAAGCTTTCTAAGATGATGACCAATGTATTGGCTAGCAGTCTGGTAACGACTTGTGGCCTTATTTTCTTTAGTTTGGGATTTGGGCATCATATGGATAAGATGATCATCGGATCGATTATTCCACTGGTACCAGGGGTGCCATTGACCAATTCTATTAGAGACTTTTTTAATGGCGATTATCTATCGGGTACGATCAGGCTCATTGATGCCCTACTCATTGCTTTTTGTATTGCTATTGGGGTAGGTACGGCACTGAAAGTTTGGAGCTACCTAGGACTTGGAGGTGGCATATGATCACACAGCTTATTGTCGCCTTTTTTGCGACTGTTTCTTTTTCAGTACTCTTTCACATCCCACGAAAGCAGTGTATGTGTTGTGGGATCACAGGTGCGACAGGATGGCTTTGCTATCTGATAGCGACGAATAGGGGCGTATCTGTGGTGATGGCCTCTTTTGTGGCCACAGCAGCACTAACAGCACTTGCGCGGGTATTTGCTGTGCAGCGTAGGACACCAATCACCTTGTTCTTGATCGCGGGAATCTTCCCACTTGTACCAGGAGCAGGGATTTATTATACAGCGTATCACTTCATTATGGGAGAGAATCAATTGGCGATGGACAAAGGGCTTGAGACAGTCAAGATTGCCGTAGCTATTGCCATGGGCATTGTGTGTATTTTCTCATTATCAAGTAAGCTGTTTGAAGGATTCAATTTCAAGACAAGACAAGGAGGGTGAGATGAAAGCCACCGATCATAGAGATTATCAAGAAGAAAGTAGGCATTTAAATAAGACCCGTGGGTGGGCCTGTGAACAGTACGAGACATTAGCTAGTCAAGATGAGGAGCTCCTCCATGAGATTGCTATGCTTCGCAAAGAGGTATCTAGTGCCTTAGATGAAAGGCTCATCCTCAAGATGCAGATGCAAGATATGGTTAGTGAGGATAAGGAAAAGATGGCAAAAGCTAAGGAGACGCCGTACTTTGGGCGTGTCAATTTTCAAGAGCGCTACCACGATGAGGTGGAAGTGATCTATATTGGTAAGCATGGACTATATGATCGTCAGGCGGGAGATATGTTGGTACTCGACTGGCGTGCGCCCATGGCCAATATTTACTATAGTGGTCTCGATGAAGAAGTCTCCTATGAGACGCCAAAGGGTCCTGTAGAAGGGATGATGCAGCTGAAGCGCCGCTATGTGATAGAGGAAGGCGCACTTCAGGAGATTCATGATGAAAAGTCGCTACAGGATAACCTGTTAGAGAGCATTAGTCATGATGCAGGCTTCCTAATAGAGAGCCTCAATAAGTCTACCAAGGGGAGACTGACAGAGATTGTAGCGACCATTCAAGACCAACAAAATAAAATTATTA
>JBOFIR010000082.1:0-71331 GCA_051650265.1 Cellulosilyticaceae bacterium | reverse complement strand
AGTAAAGAGTAAAAGAATGAAAGGAATTGGCTTATGAAAATTGTAGTACAAAAATTTGGTGGGACCTCTGTTGCAACTAAGGAAGCAAGAGGTGCAGTCATAAGCAAAGTTACTGAGCTCAAAGATTCAGGAGCGTTTCCAGTAGTCGTGGTATCAGCTATGGGTAGAGTAGGTGCACCTTATGCAACAGATACGCTACTTGGCTTTGTAAAAGAAAACGCTGGAGAGATGAATCCGAGAGAATCCGACCTACTCTTAGCATGTGGAGAAATTATTTCTGCAGTAACGATGGCGACTTTATTATGCAGCAAAGGCTATGAGGCGGCAGCACTCACTGGTGGCCAAGGTGGTATTATCACCAATACATGTCACAAAAATGCTGATTTGCTTTATATGAGACCAGAGCGCTTATTAGAGTATGTTGAAAAAGGTATTATCCCAATTGTAGCAGGGTTCCAAGGTGTAACAATCGATGGTGATATGACTACATTAGGTCGTGGTGGAAGTGATACGACTGCATCTATGCTTGGCATGGGTGTAAAAGCAGAACGTATAGAAATCTTCACGGATGTTGATGGGATGATGACTGCAGATCCACGTATTTGCAAAAAAGCAAGTATTATTGACACGATTAGTTACAATGAAGTATTTCAGATGGCAGATAGTGGTGCAAAAGTGATTCATCCACGTGCTGTTGAATATGCTATGCGTGCAGGTATTCCCCTTGTGATTAAAAATACGTTCTCAGATGCAGAAGGGACCATGATCATGCAAAACACAAAAGGCATGAGTGAAGTATGCGAAGAGAAGATTATCACAGGTGTAGCACATCGAACAGGCAGAACGCAGTTCAAGATAGATGATGAAGTGGCAGCTGAGCGTGATCTTCTTGGCCTGATTGCGAAAGAGCAAATTAGCATCGACCTGATTAATATCTTCCCAGATTATAAAGTCTTCACGATTGGGCAAGAGGATCAAGTGAAGCTTGAGCAGCTTCTGGGCGCATATGGTTACCAGTATTCTAAGATTGAAGGCTGCTGTAAAGTCACTGTGATTGGTGAACGTATGACAGGTGTACCAGGTGTTATGGCACGTATTGTACGTGCGCTTACAAGAGCGCATGTAGAGATCCTTCAAACGGCAGACTCTCTGACAACTATTGGCTGTCTTGTGAGAGAAAGTCAGGTCAGTACAGCAGTAACTGCACTTATTGAAGAATTTAATTTATAAAAGCTTATGTATGAACAATTCCCTTTCTTTACATACTAGATTTAAAAGTAGGTAAAGAGAGGGAATTTTTTATGTTCAATCGTATGTTAAAACTTCAAGATAGCTTTATGCCATTTTATCAAAGTGAAGAAGATGAAGGTGGGGACAAACCGAACAAGTCACCTAAAAATGAAGAAAAGAGTGGAGAGGCAGATAAGCCCGAGTCTGCATCAGAGGTCAATCAGAATATTAAAGAGATGGGGCAAATGCCAGTGGCAGAGAGCGGCCAAAGTCCAATCCACTGTATTACAATTATTGGGCAAATTGAAGGACATGTCAGTATGCCACCACAAAATAAGACTACAAAATATGAGCATCTTATTCCACAGCTTGTAGGGATCATGGATAATCCTAAAGTAAAAGGTATTCTTGTGATTCTCAACACTGTGGGAGGGGATGTTGAGGCAGGGCTTGCACTTGCGGAGCTGATTGCATCTATTGACAAACCGGTGGTTTCCTTGGTGCTTGGAGGTGCCCATTCTATTGGCGTGCCACTTGCCGTTTCAAGTGATTATTCGTTTATTACACCTTCAGCAACC
This sequence comes from Cellulosilyticaceae bacterium, assembly GCA_051650265.1. Classification (GTDB taxonomy): domain Bacteria; phylum Bacillota; class Clostridia; order Lachnospirales; family Cellulosilyticaceae; genus JBOFEH01. The sequence goes on along the minus strand of JBOFIR010000082.1, from coordinate 69,523 downwards.
ATGACACTTCATCCTGTACGTATGAATGGCACAGTACTTGGTGTTGTTCAAACTTTTGAGTATTTTGATCAGATGCAAGAGCGTATTGTTGAGTTTGTTGCACGTAACTCAGGGATTTCTTCAGATCGTTTCCGTGAACTGATGTTAGATACAGGAAAGCTTGCAAGAGATATGGGAACCATTTTAGTCGGTAAACAAGCAGTAGATGAAAAATTGATTGATGAAATGGGTGGTTTAGGTGAGGCGATGAAAAAACTTTATGAACTCATTCATCAAAAAGAAGGTGAAACACATGGCACTCTATAGTATCTTACCGATAGCGACAGATGAAGAAGTGATGCGGTATGAAATGCTTGAATATCAAGGAAAACAGGTGCTTGCATGTGTGACGCCAGAAGGCTATGTAATGGAGCGACTTTATTCTTCAGACCCATCAGATTATTTGGATAATACTCTACAACCGGGAATTTTACTAGAAAATAGCCTTATCAAAAAAAATATTCAATGATATAATAATAGATGTGTAGAAAAATACACATCTATTATTATCCATTCTAAAGATTAATGAGCAAGTGATAAAGGGGCTATACAATGGCGATGAAGAAAAAAAAGAGACCAGGTTCTAATACCAAGAAGAAGCAATCTGTAAAAGGGGAAACACTTGTTGAAGAAGTGGTAGGAATTGGTGCGATTGGTGCCGCACTTCTGATGTTGGCAAGCATACTGTTTACGGATCAAGTGGGCGTTGTAGGTGTGATGATTCGCTACATATTCATAGGCACATTTGGGATAGGCGGCTATATTCTGCCTTTTTATATTATCTTCTTAGGGATTCTGTATATTAAAGGAGAGTTCCAAAAAATATGGATTAGTATGACCTATATGTTACCACTCATGCTGATGCTCATGACTTTATTCCATATGATTCAATATGGTAACTTCAAAAATTTCTCCTTACTCAGTTTGACATATTTTGAGCGTGCGGCATGGTATAACGGTGGGTGGCTAGGTGCAGTGCTCGGTTATGGGAGCCTGACTTTATTTGGAAGTATAGGCACTTATATTTTACTGATTGTGTTATTGGGTATATGGGTTATGGTGACAACGAAGTTTCCTGCATTGAGTTTGTTAGGTGGAGCAATTCTTACACTGAGTCAACGTGTGAGTCAGTTTGTCAAAGAGACACAGATCCAGCTCAAACTGGGCCGTGAAGAGGCTCGTGCCAAGAAGGTGAAGGAACGTATTGCGCAGAAGACAAAGGAAAAAGAACAAGCTTTTGAACATCCACCCATCTATTTTGATCATGCGATCAATGAAGAGACAGGAGAAGTAATCGAAGCACCTCAGGTGAGTGTGGCAGCTCCTGAAGTTGCAGTGACCACATGGCAAGAGGAAGTATCGGTACCAATGAAACAGGAAATCGTGTCAGAAGAAGAGAAAAAGCCTGTTACAAAAGCAAAGCAAACGCCTATTATGCCAGAAATTCAAAATGATATCAATGATATGGCGTATGAATTCCCACCCATCGCATTACTTCGTAAAAATGAGCAGACAAGTCAAAATCGTAATGCTTCTAAAGCTTCACTTAATAATGCGCAAAAGCTTGAAGCAACACTGGCAAGTTTTGGAGTGGAAGCCAAGGTATTACAAATACATAGAGGCCCAACGGTTACGCGGTATGAGCTTCAACCTAAGCAAGGGGTTAAAGTAAGTAAAATTGTGAATCTTGCAGATGATATTGCACTGAACTTAGCAGCTTCTGGCATACGTATTGAGGCGCCCATCCCAGGTAAGTCGGCGGTGGGGATTGAAGTGCCAAATGAAGCGAGTGAGATGGTTTATCTAAGAGATGTGATTGAAAGTGATAATTTTGCGGCATATCCATCTAAGCTTGCTTTTGCACTGGGAAAAGATATTGCGGGTAAGCCGATTGTGACAGATATTGCAAAAATGCCACATATGCTAATAGCGGGAGCTACTGGGTCTGGGAAGAGTGTATGTATTAATACGCTTATTACAAGTATCTTGTATAAGGCCAAACCAAGTGAAGTCAAGCTGATTATGATTGACCCTAAAGTGGTAGAGCTTAATGTATACAATGGGATTCCTCACCTGATGATTCCTGTGGTAACAGATCCAAGAAAAGCTGCAGGGGCACTGTGTTGGGCAGTTAATGAAATGACAAAACGGTATAACCTCTTTGCAGAAAATAATGTAAGAGATATGAAAGGTTATAACCTTAAAGTTCAAGAAGAAACAGAAAAAATGCCCCATATTGTTATCATTATCGATGAACTTGCAGATTTGATGATGACAGCAGCTAAAGAAGTTGAAGATGCGATTTGTCGATTAGCACAAATGGCAAGGGCTGCAGGGATTCATCTTGTCATTGCAACCCAAAGACCGTCTGTAGATGTCATCACAGGGGTAATCAAAGCGAATATCCCATCCCGTCTGGCATTTGCTGTATCTTCGGGGATTGACTCACGGACCATATTGGATATGAATGGTGCAGAAAAACTTCTAGGCAAAGGGGATATGCTTTTTAACCCTATTGGTGAGTCAAAACCTATTCGTATTCAAGGCGCCTTTGTTTCTGATCAGGAAGTAGAGGCGATTGTAGAAGCTGTGAAGCAGACTGGTGGACATGCAACTTATGAGGAAGATGTGATTCAAAGTATTGATACACCAACCAGTGTAGCAATAGAAGGCTCAGACGAAGATGAGCTCATCCCACAAGCGATTAACCTTGCAAAAGGTAAAGATAAATTATCTATTTCTATGTTACAGAGATATTTTAGGGTAGGGTTCAATCGTGCATCCCGTTTGATGGATGCGTTAGAAGCAAGAGGAATAGTAGGTCCTGATGAAGGAAGTAAACCACGAAAAGTTTTAGTGAATACAACAGCAGAGGAGAGAGAATATGATTAAAACAGACATTCAAATTGCACAAGAAGCAGTATTACAACCTATTTATGATGTGGCACAAGCAGCGGGTATTCCTGCTGATTTCGTAGAACCTTATGGTAAATACAAAGCAAAATTAAGCAATGCCTTATATGAGGCAGTTGAGGCCCAACCAAATGGTAAACTTGTTCTTGTAACAGCAACGAACCCAACACCAGCAGGTGAAGGAAAAACAACCATTACTGTAGGTCTGGGTCAGGCACTTTGCCAAGCAGGTAAAAATGCGATTATTGCACTTCGTGAGCCATCTTTAGGACCTTGTATGGGTCTTAAAGGGGGCGCAGCAGGTGGCGGTTATGCACAAGTTGTACCGATGGAAGATATTAATCTTCACTTTACAGGGGACATTCATGCAATTGGTGCAGCTAACAACTTATTGGCATCTATGATTGATAATCATATTCACTTTGGAAATGCTCTTGGCTTAGATCCACGTACACTCACATGGAAACGTTGTGTGGATCTCAATGATCGTGCCCTACGAGATATTGTGATTGGGCTTGGTGGGACACTCAACGGTGTACCAAGAGAAGATGGATTCATGATCACAGTAGCATCTGAAGTTATGGCTATTTTATGTCTTGCGACTGATCTTGAAGATCTCAAAGAAAAGTTAGGAAATATCATTGTAGGGTATACTTATACAGGAGACCCTGTTACAGCAAGAGATCTGAATGCACAAGGTGCAATGGCAACGTTGCTCAAAGATGCGATTTGTCCAAACCTTGTTCAAACATTAGAAAATACACCAGTTGTTATGCATGGTGGACCATTTGCAAATATTGCACATGGTTGCAATAGTGTGCGTGCAACAAAGTTAGCGCTTAAACTTGGAGATATTGTCGTAACAGAAGCTGGTTTTGGTGCGGATTTAGGGGCAGAGAAATTCTTTGATATCAAGTGTCGTAAAGCAGATCTTAAGCCTGATGCAGTTGTGCTTGTTACAACAATCCGTGCACTTAAGTATAATGGTGGTGTTGCCAAAGAAGATCTTAAAGATGAGAATCTAGATGCACTTCAAGTAGGTATTGCTAACCTTGAAAAACACATTGAGAATTTACAAAAATATGGTGTGCCAGTAGTTGTGACACTTAATGCATTTATCACAGATACAGAGGCTGAAATTGCTTATGTGAAAGCGGAGTGTGAAGCAAGAGGGTGTAATTTTGCAACAGCAAATGTATGGGAGCATGGTGGTGCAGGCGGACAAGAACTTGCACAAAAACTCATTGATGTATTAGACAATACACCATCTGATTTCCACTACCTTTATGAAGATGAGATGGGTGTAACAGAAAAGATCAGAACAATTGCCCAGGAAATTTACGGTGCTAAGGAGATCCATATTGAGCCAAAGGCACAAAAAGAGATCGAGCGTATCAATAAGCTTGGGCTTGCACACTTACCAGTATGTATGGCGAAAAATCAATATTCTCTTTCAGATGATCCAAAAGCACTCGGTAGGCCATCGGGCTTTACAACAACCATTAGGGAAATTAGGATATCAGCAGGGGCAGGCTTTATCGTAGCGATGACAGGTAGTGTGCTTACAATGCCTGGTCTTCCAAAGAAACCAGCAGCTGAGGCCATTGATATTGATGCAAATGGTGTGGTATCAGGATTATTCTAAGTATATTAACGGGGAGGAAGTTATAGATGACGACACAAATCATAGACGGAAAACACATTTCCACTCAAATTAAAGATGAGCTCAAAGTAAAAGTTGAAGCGCTCAAAGCACAAGGGATTACACCAGGGCTTGCAGTCGTATTAGTTGGAGATAATACGGCATCACAGGTTTATGTTAACAATAAGAAAAAAGCATGTGAGTATATTGGAATCAAATCCTTTTCTTATGAACTACCAGCAGAGACGTCAGAGGCTTCATTATTAGAATTAGTAGAGACGCTTAATGAGGATCCAGCTGTACAAGGTATACTTGTACAGCTTCCCCTCCCAAAGCATATAGATGAGCAAAAAGTGATCTTAGCGATTGATCCAGTTAAAGATGTAGATGGCTTTCACGTTCAAAATGTCGGGGCACTCGTTACAGGTGTAGATGGCTTTGTAAGCTGCACACCTGCTGGTATTATGGAACTACTCAAACGCTATGAAATCCAGATTACAGGGAAAAAGTGTGTGGTTGTAGGACGTAGTAACATTGTAGGTAAACCAGTAAGTTTGCTTTTATTGCGAGAAAATGGTACAGTAACTATGTGTCATTCGAAAACACAAAATTTAACAGAAGAACTTAAACAAGCAGATATTGTTGTGGCAGCTGTTGGTGTGGCAAAACTCATCAAAGGTGAGATGCTTAAACCCGGTGCAGTGGTTATTGACGTAGGGATGAATAGAGATGAAGCGGGCAAGCTTTGCGGAGATGTAGATTTTGCATCTTGTGAAGGCGTAGCATCTTGGATGACACCTGTTCCAGGTGGCGTAGGACCTATGACAATTGCTATGCTCATGAGCAACTGTGTCAAAGCAGCAGCCAAATAAGGAAGGAGAATAGATTTTGACAAACACAATAGCATTTGTATCCTTAGGGTGTGACAAAAACTTAGTAGACAGCGAGCATATGTTAGGTATATTAAACCATGCAGGCTTTACATTAATTGGAGATGAGTCTCAAGCAGACGTACTTATCGTCAATACATGTTGCTTCATTGAGGATGCCAAACAAGAGAGTATTGACCAGATTCTTGAGGTGGCAAAATATAAAGAAGAAGGTAACTGTAAAGCACTCATTGTAACAGGATGTATGGCGCAACGTTATAAAGATGAAATCTTAAATGAAATGCCAGAAGTAGACGCGGTAGTAGGAACAACGTCATATGATAAGATTGTAGAGGTTGTTGCTTCTGTACTTGAAAAGAAAGGTGAGAAAATCCAACATTTCGATTCAATTGACCGCGAGCATCTTGAAAATATGCCACGTATTCTGACAACAGCAGGATACTTTGCTTATGTTAAAATAGCAGAAGGTTGCGATAACAAGTGTACGTACTGTATTATTCCACAGCTTCGTGGAAAGTATAGAAGCCGTGCACAAGAACAAATTAGAAAAGAAGTTGAAAAGCTTGCACAAGATGGGGTATCAGAAGTGATCCTTGTTGCGCAAGATACAACAAAGTATGGCTGTGACCTCGCAAATGGGGAGTCTCTTGTAACACTTATTCGTGAAATCTCTGCAGTAGAGGGAATCGAGTGGATTCGTATCCTTTACTGCTACCCAGAGAATATCACAGATGAGCTGATTGCTGAAATACGTGACAATGATAAAGTATGTAAGTATCTTGATATGCCAATTCAACATGCGGCAGATCCAGTGCTTAAACGTATGGCGCGTAAGAGTACAAATGAACAATTACGTGAAACAATTGGCAAACTTAGAAAAGAGATCCCAGGTATTGCTTTACGTACAACACTTATTGTAGGTTTCCCAGGTGAAACAGAAGAGGATTTCGAAAATCTATGTGACTTCGTAGCAGATATGAAGTTTGACAGATTGGGGGCCTTCACTTATTCACAAGAAGAAGGAACACCTGCAGCTAGACTTAAAGACCAAATTGATGAAGATGTGAAAGCAAAAAGAAAAGACATCATTATGGCAATGCAACACGACATCTCAGAAGCGATCAATCATCAAAAAGTTGGCCAAACTATGCGCGTGCTTGTAGAAGGTAAATTAACAGGAGAAGAGGCATATATTGGTAGAACATACCAAGATGCACCAGAAATTGATGGACAAGTATTTATTAATTTTGATGGCGAACTCATCTCGGGAGACTATGTTGATGTACGAATTACAGAGGCTAGCGACTATGATTTAATAGGAGAGATAGTGGATGAACATTGCGAATAAGCTTACAGTACTACGTGTCGTACTCGTATTCGTTTTTATGGGGGTTATGTGGAACCCTTGGCTTTCGTTAGAAACAGCTCTTTGGAGCGGACTTGTAATCTTTGCGGTTGCAAGTTATACAGATTATCTTGATGGGCATTTAGCACGTAAACATAACCTTGTGACAAACTTAGGCAAATTCATGGATCCGTTAGCGGATAAGATGCTTGTAACAGCAGCGATGATTGCAATAGTGGATTTAGGACCACTGCCTATGGGTATGCTGCCTGCATGGGTAGTCGTACTTATCTTACTCAGAGAGTTTGCCATTTCAGGTATTCGCTTGATTGCTGCTACTAATAACACCGTGATTGCAGCTAATGGGCTTGGTAAACTCAAGACAGTGACACAGATGGCGATGATTATTCTTTATCTGATTCCGATTGAAATAAGTTTTTTGCAAGTGATTACAATCGTTGTGACTTATCTTGCACTGATCCTAACAATTGTTTCAGGTGTTCAATATGTTTGGCAAAATAAAAATGTACTAAAAGATCAATAATAAAAAAACTCTATTCTTTATGGATAGAGTTTTTTTATTAAATAGAGTATTTTTTTATAAAAAGATGGCGATTATTTAGGGTAGGGAGTGAAGGGTGAAAAGAAATCGACAAATCTATCCAGAAATCTCTTGTCAAGGCTTCAATATGCTGATATCATATTAAAGTTACATGACGTATAGAGACGGATAGTGTCGAAAAATGACACGATAAAATGAAAGAACTAGGGAATTCGAGGAGGCAATTATGCATTACCATGCAATTATTATAGGAGCAGGTCCAGCAGGCTTATTTGCAGCACATAAGCTAGGAAAACAGAATAAAAAAGTACTACTGTTAGAGCGCAATAGCCAAGCAGGGAAAAAACTCCTTTTATCAGGGAGTGGTCAGTGTAACTTTACACATGATGCTGATAACAGCCATTTCTTGGAAAAATATGGTGATAATAGCAAGTTCCTCAAAAAAGCACTTGAACTATTGGATAGCAAGGGAACAATGAAATTTTTTGAAACCCATGGACTACGCTATCAAGTGATGGAGAATGGTAAAGTATTCCCAAAGAGTATGAAAGCACAAGATGTGCTTGGCATCCTCTTATTACAATGTAAAAAACAAAATGTTACCACCCTCTATAATCAGTGTGTGGAGAACATTAGTGTTTATGATAATATTTTTACAATAGAAACAGCGGATGGCAATCGCTATTTTGGAGATCAGGTAATTGTTGCTACTGGGGGGGTGTCCTATCCTAATACAGGATCAGATGGCAAAGGACTTGAACTAGCGAAATCACTAGGCCATAAGGTCGTTGAGCCAAAACCTGCACTTACTTATGTAACAACGCATGAAAAAACCTTTGCAGCCATTTCAGGTATTGCCTTCCAAAATGCGAAGGTGACGTTACTTAGAAGTCAAAAGAAGCTTAAGGAACGTGTGGGTAGTGTGCTCTTTACACATAAAGGATTATCAGGACCTGCTATTCTTGATAGTTCGCGTTGGATTCAAGCAGGTGATGAACTTGAAGTCAACTATATGTATCCTAAAACTTATGAAGAAGTGAAGAAAACCTTTGCGCAAGAGGTGCCTAAGCGTGGGACGGAGGAGATTGGTACATTCTTACGTGGACAAGACCTTCCTAAGAGTTTTTGTGCAGTGATCTGCCAAGCTGCTGGAATCGATGAACATCATGTCTGTGCAAGATTGAGCAAAGCCCAGAGGGAGTTACTGGTTAAATATCTTACAAAATGCACATTTAGTGTATCGGGATTAGGTGGGTATCATATAGCAATGGCAACGGCCGGCGGCGTAAGCTTGAAGGATGTTAATCCTACGACTATGGAAAGTCGTAAGCAGAAAGGCCTATACTTTATTGGTGAAGTACTAGATATCGATGGGGATACTGGTGGTTATAATATACAAGCAGCTTTTTCTATGGGAGCATTGTGTGCAAAGCACATCGAAGCGAAAAGTCAAAGTCATCATAAATAAGAGGTATTCTAGCATTGTCGCTAGAATACCTCTTATTTGTCTTATTTGTTAGTGGTTTGTTTGGAATGATCTAAGGGATCAGTTGGTGTTGATGCACCCAAAAGTATGCTTTGCGTTGGAAAAGCAAATTCAAGATTATGTTTGTTCACAATCGTAATGATTTCAAAATTAATTTCTTCTTTTAGCTTGGCATAACGCGCAAGATCTGTAAAATAGGAAAAAAATGCAATAGAAATATTGAGTGAGTAGTTTCCGAAACTATTGAAATATACAAGGCTAGTTTCTTTTTCGATATCCTCATATTTAGTAAGAAGCAGTTCGATGTCTTTGATACAATGCTGAATTTTTTCATTTGAACTATCGTAAGTCAAACCAATATCAAATGTCACTTTGCGTTTTGGCATAGCAGACCAGTTGATGATATTGTCATTAGAAAGTGTGGCATTAGGGATGACTACAAGACCTTGTGTAAAGGTGCGAAGTCTTGTACTACGAAAACTGACATCTTCTACAACACCCTCTAGTGTACCGATTTGCACCCAGTCACCAATCCCGAAGGGCTTATCGATCATGAGGACAATCCCGCTGATAATATTGGTTAAGGTATCTTTGGCAACAAAGGTAAGTGCAGCACCGGCGATTCCAATGCTTGTGAGAATTGCAGTGAGATCAAAAAGCATGTTTGCAAGCACTGCCAGCCCTAATAAGAGTGTTAAGAATCGTAGGACCTTGACTGTGAAACGAATAAGTACTGTATTATCAAGAAGCGTGAATTTAGAACCGATGTTGAGCAATATTTCTTCATATACTCCGATGAGGTTATATGTGGCCCAAGTAATCAGCACAATCATCATGATTTTGTAAGCACTATGTATCAGGGAAACATTAATAAGATTGAGTTCAATCTGTACCTCACCAAGGTAAAGTGGGATTGGTCGTTGGCCAGGGATGTTCACAAAGGGTGAACACATAGCGGCAATATAGAGACCTGTAGCAAGAATGAAGTAATCTAGAGGACCAGATAATGCCGTATCAAGGGATTCCAAGATCGCAGGCGTTTTGAATTTGACATTATTAAATAAGCCAATAATACCTCTACGAAGGAGTTTCTTAAATATAAGTGTAAGAATAATAATAAGTAGTGCCGACCCGAAGCTTATATAGAATGCATATTGTGGCAATACTTCTGATAGCAATAGATTCATAAGTTACCTCTCTTTATTTTAGATTCATCCTTATTATATACACTTACGCGAGAGAATAAAAGTATTTATGACATATGTTCTTAAAGTATGTTATAATAGCTTTAATTCAGAAAAAACATTTTCCTTTAGGAGCATGACCAATGAAAATATCACGTTACCTCGAAATTGACGAGACGTTGCGACTCAAAAAAATGCATTTATACCGTATAAAACATAATAAGTGTTCACATAATCTATATTTAGTATGTACAGCTTATAGGGAAGATCAACTTTTTGAAATTATTAATGGTGCTTATGTAAATCATAAGTATGAAAACTGTTATTTGTTAGGGATTACTAAAGATAAAAAAGAGGCTATAGCGCTTGTACAAGTATTGATAGACAAGCTTTATAACCAAAATACTTTAACCCTCCAAATGTTAAAGCAATCATAAGGAGGTGCATACATGTCAATAATATGGTTGATTCTGAAGCTGATTCTTTATCTGCTTCTGGGTGTTGTGGGATTAGCACTGTTAGTGGTACTCCTGATAGTGTTACTACCAATAGCTTATGAAGGCAAACTACACTATGATGAGGGTGTGTGTGTGCAGGCTAAAATGAAAATTTTTTATATCATAAAGCTACAATTACTTTATAAAGAGGAGGACCTACAAACGAAGATTACACTTTTTGGAAGAGAAATTTTCAAAGAGGATGTAGAGGAGGAGACTATACATCCCAGTCCTGCTAATATGCCAAAGACCAAGGTAAGCGGAGCAGTAACAACACCAAATATGGTGCAAATACCTAAGGAATCCGTAAATTTAAATAGAAGTGTCTCTGAGGATACACTTCAAAAAACGACTGAAAAAAAGGCCTTCGCACCAAAGACGAAGACTTCAAAAACAAAAACAACAAATATGAAAAAAACAAAGAAAAGTGTATGGGCGGCAATGAAAGAGGCTTGGGAAGTAGTAAATACGTTATGGACAGATGCGAATCGAAAGGCATTTTTTTGTGCTGTTGGCAAACTTCTCAAGGCGCTATGGTATGCTATTAAGCCACATACACTAAGGTTTTATCTTAAGGTAGGGAGAGAGTCGCCTGACGAAACAGGAAGACTTATTGGTTGGCTTGCCTGTCTTATCCCATTCTATGCTCAATATGGATATATTGTGGGTGACTTTGAAGAAGAGGGGATTTCAGGCGAAGGCGAGATTACTGGGCAGTTTAATATATGGTGCTTAGTGAGACCAATTATTGTATTAGCACTAAACCGTAGTGTGCGTGCGTATATTCATTTAATACTTCATATACGAAAGGATGAAAAACATGGAATCAAAACTCAACAATAGCTTACAGGTACTATTAGAACAATTAGAACACTTTATCACGACAAAAACAGTAGTAGGTGAACCTATTCATATCGGTGAAACGATTCTTGTACCCCTTGTAGATGTCAGCTTTGGGGTTGGTGCAGGTGCTGCAGCTGCATCTAAGGTAAAAGAACGCAAGAACGACAAAGAAAAAAATATCGATGGTGATAGTGATATGGGTGGTGGTGGTTTAGGTGCGCGTATTACACCAAGTGCAATGCTTGTTATTAATAACGGGACAACTCAGCTGATTAATATTAAATCACAAGATAGCCTGACAAAGCTGATTGATATGGCACCGGGGCTCATTTCTAATATCCCGGGGTTTGTTGCAAAGTTTACAGGGGGATCAGATGATGTGGTAGCACCTAAAAGTGACATAAGGGCATCAGCTCCAAACCAAGCAGATAACCTTAAAGAAAAAGTAGGGGAAGAGAAATATCACGAAATGAATCAATAAAAAAAGTGATCGCATATGCGATCACTTTTTTGTTGAGTGGATAAATTTTAAACGTTGAAACGGAAGTTAATGATGTCACCATCTTTAACGACATATTCTTTTCCTTCAAGGCGTACGAGACCTTTTTCTTTTGCTGCATTGAATGAGCCACATGCAACGATATCGTCATAATGAACGATCTCAGCACGGATAAATCCTCTTTCAAAGTCAGAGTGGATTTTACCAGCTGCACCAGGAGCTTTTGTCCCTACAGTGATTGTCCAAGCACGTACTTCTTGAACACCTGCAGTAAGGTAACTGATGAGACCAAGAAGTCTATAACTTGCAGCTACGAGTTGATCAAAACCAGAACTTTCGATGCCAAGGTCTTGTAAAAAGACAACTTTTTCTTCTTCATCAAGATCTGCAAGTTCTTGCTCGATTTGTGCACAGATCACGAATACTTCAGAACCTTCTGTAGCAGCATATTCACGAACTTTTTGTACATATTCATTATCTCCAACAACAAGGTCATCTTCAGATACATTTGCTGCATAAAGTACAGGTTTTGCACTAATGAGACCTAAAGTTCTGATAAGTGCATCTTGTTCTTCGTCTTCACCAAGAAGTGCTCTAGCTGGTTTTCCTTCTTCAAGGATAGCGTAGAGTTTTTCAAGAACAACAACTTCTGCAGCAAGTGCTTTGTCTGTTTTAGATGCTTTTTTAGATTTTGAAAGACGTCTTTCAAGAACTTCCATATCGGAGAAAATGAGCTCAAGATTGATTGTCTCAATATCTCTTACTGGATCAACAGTTTTATCAACATGAATAATATTATCGTTTTCGAAGCATCTTACAACTTGTACGATCGCATCTACTTCACGAATATGTGAAAGGAATTGGTTTCCTAAACCTTCACCTTTACTTGCTCCGCGAATCAGACCTGCGATATCTACGAATTCAATGACTGCTGGTAATACGCGTTTTGTTTGGTACATATCTTTAAGTACTTCTAAACGTTTGTCTGGTACAGCAACAACACCTACGTTTGGTTCAATTGTGCAGAATGGGTAGTTAGCAGATTCTGCACCTGCTTTTGTAAGTGCGTTAAAAAGTGTACTCTTTCCAACGTTAGGTAAGCCTACAATCCCTAATTTCATTTGTTTCATCCTTCCATGATAAAGTCTATTAAATTATATATGATAAACCCTTGTGTTTCAAGAACAAAAGCATCAAAGGACAAAATAGGATGCTTCCCGTGTGGATAAGCACCCTATCTTCATCTTAATGTCTCTTGCCTAAGGTGTAGCCAACTACAAAGCTCATGAGCGTTGCAATGAGGTACATCATACCAGCAACAACAGCAACCTCTTTGATTTTGAAAACCTCTAGAAGCGCCTCTTCGCTGCATTCTTGTTTGTCACGTTGTACAACACGGTAGTGTCTTTTTAGGGCGGCATTAGCCATGACAAAAACCTCCTTCATCTCGTCATTTAGGAAAGCTACTCCTACACTAGTATGAAGGAGAAAAGCATTCTTTATTCTAAATTTAATTTACATAGTTTGGTATATCACCTATAATAAGATATTATATAAAGGAGGGACATTATGCCAAATATTTATTTTCCTTATTTGAATGTATCGTTTAATATTGATTCTGTTGCATTTACTGTATTTGGTTTGCCGATTTATTGGTATGGTATTATACTCACTTCAGGAATTATACTAGGGCTTTTAATGGCAATGTATATTTCTAAAAAAGAAGGAATTAATCCAGACTATATACTTGACTTTTTATTGGTTGATATTGTATTTGCATTGTTAGGTGCAAGGCTCTATTTTGTCATTTTCAATTGGAACTACTACAAAGAGCATTTAGACCAACTTTTTAATACTAGGCAAGGTGGCATTGCAATTTACGGTGCAATTTTAGTATCAGTTGTTGTTGCAGTAGTCTACACTCGTGTTCGTAAGATCAATTTCTGGCAATTTGGTGATATTGCCGCCTATGGCTTACTTGTAGGACAAGCTATTGGACGCTATGGAAACTTTGTTAACAAAGAAGCATTTGGAGACTATACCAACAATCTTTTTGCAATGCGTATTTTAAAAAGTGATGCAGCAACAGCTCTTACTCAGAATATACTAGATCACACAGTTATTGAAAATGGATTAGAATATATCCAAGTGCATCCGACATTCTTCTATGAATCTACTTGGAATGTTGTGCTTTTAATTGTACTACTCATTTATCATAAGCACAAAAAAACACATGGAGAAATTTTCTTTATGTATATTACCGGCTATGGAATTGGTCGTTTTTGGATTGAGGGCTTACGTACAGATCAACTGATTCTTAACTTTATTCCAATCCCTGCATCGCAAGTTGTTGCTGTGATTTCGATTATTTTGGGGATTGTTGGGATTGTAATTTGTCGAAAAAAATCAAGCAAAAAGTTTATATTCAAAAATATGTAAAAAAGTGTTGATTATTTCCAAAAAAGTCAGTATACTAATTTCATAAAGAGAGAGAAGCAGTACACAAAGAAACACTTTTTTGGAGGGATTGATATGAAAAATACTGAGGCACAAATAGGCTCCCTAAGGGCGAGTCTTAATCAACTTGTGGAAAACGCAGCTATTTACACCCAGGACACTACAGAATTGTTTAAACTAAGTGAGCAGCTTGATCTGCTGATTGTACAATATTATAAAGAGATGAGTGTAACTCATTAAAAAACTGACTAGAACCAAGTATTTGGTTCTAGTTTTTTTTGCATAACACTTGAAATAATTTGGAAAAAACAATAGAATAGAAAGAAAGTGGTAGTAAGTGGTTTCAAATGGAGGGAAAAGGGGGAGAAGTGGGGGATATGTTTATTGGCGAATATCAACATAACTTAGATGATAAAGGCCGAGTGATTGTTCCTTCAAAGTACCGTGAGAAACTAGGCGCTTGTTTTGTTTTAACAAAAGGCCTAGATGGTTGTCTCTTTGTTTATACCCAATCCGAGTGGGAAGCATTTGAACAAAAGCTCAAAGCGTTACCCCTTACTAACACAGGCGCTCGTAAATTTGTCAGATTTTTCTTGGCAGGTGCTGTCGAATGTAGTGCGGACAAGCAAGGTAGAATTTTAATTCCGAACCATTTGAGAGTATATTCAGAGATAGAAAAAGACATAGTATTCATAGGTATGGGCAATCGTATCGAGATATGGTCAAGTGAAAAATGGAATACTTATAATGATGAAGATTTCGATGCTAACTTATTAGCAGAACAGATGGAAGAACTAGGAATATAAAGGTGGATTACTTATGAATTTTGAGCATATATCAGTATTATTACATGAATGTATTGACGGACTAGATATTAAGGAAAATGGCACTTATGTCGATGGGACATTAGGAGGTGCAGGACATGCTTCGCATGTGTGCGCGAAACTCTCATCAGAGGGGCATTTTATTGGAATTGACCAAGATGCCAATGCATTAGCGGTTTCAACGGAGCGCCTTAGTGGATTTGCTCCTCAAGTTTCTCTTGTGAGAAACAACTTTGAGAATGTGGTTGAGGTACTTGATGAATTAGGCGTAGAAGCTGTCGATGGCATGTTAATTGACCTCGGCGTATCTTCACACCAGCTTGATGAAGCAAGTCGTGGTTTTTCTTATATGCATGACGCGAGACTTGATATGCGTATGAATCAAGATAGTGCGTTTAGTGCACATGAACTTGTGAATACTTATTCTGAACAAGAACTATTTGAAGTTATTAAAAAATATGGTGAAGAAAATTGGGCAAGGCGTATTGCGCAATTTATCGTAGAAACACGTCAGGAAAAACCAATTGATACAACATATGAACTTGTTGATGTCATTAAACGCGCGATTCCTGCAAAAGCACGTAGAGAAGGGCCACACCCTGCAAAACGTACATTTCAAGCAATACGTATAGAAGTGAATCGTGAAATTGATATTATTGAACCAACAATTAGAAGTATGGTTGATCACCTAAAGCCAGGTGGACGATTATGTATTATTACATTCCACTCATTAGAGGATCGTATCGTGAAACAAACATACAGACAGCTTGCTGACCCATGTACTTGTGCAAGAAACATTCCAGTGTGTGCATGCGGACAAGTAGCAAAGATCAAAGTGATTACACGTAAACCGATATTACCATCAGATGAAGAGCTCGAAATGAATCCACGTGCAAGAAGTGCAAAATTAAGAATTATAGAGAGAATCTAAAGTAGATCCTATTTAGGGAGGGATTTCAAAATGGCAGATAAGCCACGCACGTCTTATGGTTATCAGTATGGTTCGGGAGCTACAAAAAAAAGTGCATATGTACAAGCAGTACCAAAACAAACGCCTAGATATGAAGAAGTACCTTTAAAACGCCCAAGAGTAACACCTTATCATAAGGTGGATTGGGCATTTGGTGCCAAACTTGTGATAGGGGGAGGCGTCTTGTTTATAGCAACGTTTGGGTTTGTACATCAGTGCTCAAAATTAGCATCTAGACAAAGTCAGCTCAAAGTAATGAATGCTGAGATTAGAGAAGTAAAGAGTTCAATCAACAATACCCAATCAATTATTGCGTCCTCGCTGAACTTAGATCATATTCAGGAGCTTGCAGCAACAAAACTAGGTATGGCTGAACCGCTTCCACATCAAATTGTTTATATTGAGCTACCCAAGGAAAGTTATACTGTTTACAACGAATAGGTGAGGGGTATGAAGAAAACAACGAAGAAGAGCCAAACTCAGATGAGACAAAAGAAAAAAAATGCAGACGTGAAAGAAAGTTTTGCAAAGCGAAAAAAAAGATTAAATAGCCGATTGCTATGGGTAAGAACAGGTTTTGTCCTCTTTCTTACCTTTTTGCTATGTCGGGTAGGTTATTTTAAGATTGTAAAAGGCGAAGAATTTGAGAAAGCTGTGCTTTCGCGTATGACAAGTACAGAAAGAGAAGTTCAGGCGCTCCGTGGAGGGATTGTGGATCGCAATAACAAAACAATTGCTACAAGTACACTATCCTATCATATTATATTAGATCCAGTTGGACTATTAGATCCATCTATAAAGGAAGAAAAGCGACAAAATACATATAAGGTTTTAGCAGAGTACATGAAAAAATCTCCAGCCGATATTGAAAAACTTGTAAAAGATAATGCTACAAGTCGGTATAAGGTAGTGAAAAAAGATATCAGTGCCGAAGATATGGAAAAACTGGGGAAAATCACAGGTGTATGGTATCAAGAGAGTTTCATTAGACAATATCCAAAGGAAACTTTTGCCTCACAGCTTGTAGGGTTTTATAACCAGACAGCAGGGCAATATGGTGTTGAACAGTATTATAATGAAACGATGACGGGAAAACCAGGACGAATCTTCCCAAAACTCCAAGATGGTAATATTGTAACAACTGAAGTCTCTGCACCTGTTAATGGGAATACATTGGTTCTAACCATTGATGAAGTGATTCAACAGTACGTAGAACAAGTGATGGATCAATATGTAAAAGAGCTAGCAACACCAAATGCTGCGGCTATTGTAATGAATCCTAAGACGGGTGAGATTTATGGTATGTATAGTTATCCGACGTTCAACCCAAATAGTTATACAAATCTCACAGAGCAACTTGGTAAAGAGGTGTGGGATCGCTTAAGTGGAGAAGAGCAGAGCAAGCGATTGTTTGCATCATGGAAAAACTTTAATACACAAAATCCATATGAACCAGGTTCGACATTTAAACCGTTAGTCCTTTCGATGGCTTTAGAAGAGAATCTGATTGATGTCAATAAGCTGTATTATTGCAGTGGGACAAAGGTGATTGCTGATAGGCAGATTAGATGCTGGAAGCGTGAAGGACATGGTACACAAACTTTGCAACAAGCACTAGGAAACTCTTGTAATCCTGCAATTATGGAGATTAGTGAGTCCATCCCTGCTGAGACGTTCTATGATTATATGGTTGACTTTGGAATTGGTGAATTGACTCACGTGGATCTCCCAGGAGAGGAAAAAGGGATTATCCATCCGCTTAATAAACTTGGTCCAGTACAGAAAGCAACAAGTGCAATGGGTCAAACATTTACAACCACAACACTTCAACTGCTGACGGGTTTTTCAGCTGTAATTAATGGGGGTTACCTTATGCAACCTTACGTGGTATCTCAAGTCATTGATGCGGGAGGAAATGTCATTCAAGAACAACTACCTGTTGTAAAAAGGCAGGTGATTTCTAGTAGTGTATCGAAGCAAATCAATAGCTATCTTGAATATGCTGTCAATAGTGGAACAGGTTCTCATGCAAGTATAGATGGTTACCGTATTGGTGGAAAGACTGGAACAGCAGAAAAGCAACCACGTGAAGCTGGAGATTATATTCTATCCTTTATTGGTTTTGCACCTGTAGAAGATCCTGAAGTTGTTTGTTTGGTGCTTTTTGATGAAATTCCTGAAGGTACAGGAGCGCCGGCGAGAGCTTTTAAAGATATTATGAAAAACGTCATTCCTTATTTGGGGATTACCTCTGATACCGCCTATGAAACACCGGCTGTAGATCTTGGTGTGGTCCCTGATGTGAAGAATGTTGATTTGTATAGTGCTATTGAACGTCTACAGACAGAACAGCTGAGCTATGAGATTATTGGTGTAGGAACTAAGATTACAGACCAATATCCAACACCGGGTGTGAAATTGCCACACGGTGGAACAGTTAAAATCTATACACAAACTGATGCACCAGACCAGGTAATGAGTGTGCCGGATGTGACCGGATTGACTGTGTCAGAGGCAAAGACCGTATTACAAGATCAGTTCGCGGTTGAGGTTCAAGGAAATAGTGGTGGGACAATTAAAGTACAAATTCCTGTTGCTGGTTCTAAAATTGAAAAAGGTAAAAAAATAATTGTACAAACTGTGGAATAATCCGCATAATGCCTCCAAGAGGAAAATACACTTACTAATAAGATGTATTTTTCGAAAGGAGGCATTTTTTATGGAAGAGAAAGTACCCATAAAAGTAAAGAAACGTCTATTAGTGCTCATGACGCTCTTTGTATGTGGGGTGATTGGGATGATTATCAGATTAGGGTATGTGCAGATTGTTGAAGGTGGAGGGCTGCAGGATAAGGCTTATGAGCAACATACAAGGGATAGATTGATCTCGCCAACGAGGGGGACAATCTATGACCGTAATCAAAAAGCGATTGCTCAAAGTGCGTCTGTATCCACCATTGGTGTGGTACATGCACAGGTTGAGGACCCTGCTCATGTAGCAAAAGTGCTCGCTGAAAATTTGGAAATGGACTATGAAACAGTTTATAAGAAAGTAACCAAGCGTGTTGCCTTTGAGAGGATTGCAACCAAAGTGGATAAGGAGGTTGCGGATAAGATTCGTAATCTTAACCTTAAGGGGGTTAAGGTCGATGAGGATTCTAAACGCTATTATCCTTATGATGAACTGGCTTCGCATGTAATAGGATTTGTAGGAAAAGACAACCAGGGGATTGTTGGGCTCGAAGTACAGTATGATTCTTATCTTAGGGGGAAAGCTGGAAAAATTCTCATGGAAACCAATGGTAAAGGTGAGCGTCGTCAAGATGAAGCTGAGGTGAGGATAGATCCTATTAATGGAGATAATCTGGTAACAACACTAGATGTTACATTGCAGCAGTATGCGCAACAGGCAATTGATAAGGTCGTTGCAGAAAAAAGCGCTAAGAGAGGAACCATCATTTTAATGAATCCTCAAAATGGTGAGATCTATGCCATGGCAAATGCACCAAACTTTAATCTCAATGAACCTTTCACGATTAATGACCCATCCTTAGAAACAATCTGGCATACACTATCATTTAATGAAAAACAAAATTACCTTAACCAAATGTGGCGTAATTTTCCTATCAATGATACCTATGAGCCTGGGTCTACATTTAAAGTATTTACCTCTGCAATGGGACTTGAAGAAGGGGTAGTCACACCTGATACAATGTTTGAATGTGGCAGCTCACGTGTTGTTGCAGGGCGAACGATTAAGTGTTGGAGGAGTCCAAGATCACATGGAAGTCAGACGTTTACACAAGGGGTGCAGAACTCTTGTAACCCTGTGTTTATGGATATTGCTGAAGACTTGGGTGCAAAAACGTATTATGATTATATGTTAAAGTTTGGGTTTAAGCGTAAGACGAATATAGATTTGCCTGGTGAAGCGGTGGGGATTATTCACTCACCTAAGAAGATTGGTCCGGTAGAGCTCGCAACAATGAGTTTTGGACAGTCCTTCCAAATCACACCAATGCAACTTCTGGTAGGTGCTTCAGCAGCAGTTAATGGGGGGTATGTCATTACACCACACTTTGGAAAAGAAGTCATAGATGCAAATGGTGAGGTGGTAAAGACGTTTGACTATGGTAAAGGTGAACAAATTATTTCTACCCAAACAAGCGAGACGCTCAAAAAGATATTAGAGTCAGTTGTTTCAGAAGGAACAGGTAATAAGAGTTATATTCCTGGATATCGTATTGGAGGTAAAACGGCGACATCCGAGAAACTCCCACGTCGTTCAGGTAAGTACATAGCATCCTTTATGGCTTTTGCACCTGCAGATAATCCGCAAGTAATAGGGATTGTTTTGATTGATGAGCCACAAGGAACATATTATGGTGGAGCCATTGCTGGACCAGTTATGAAAGAAGTTATGGCAAATACACTTCCATATTTGGGAATTGAACCAATCTATACAGAGAAAGAAATGGCTTTAGAAGAGGTCCAACAAATTACTGTGCCAAACTTTATTGGACGCTCTAAAAAAGAGGCGATTGAACTTGCAAAAGCAAACAAAATGGTCTATGAAGTTCTTGGGGAAGGGGAACATGTGATTGCACAACTTCCAAGTCCCGGAGACCAGATGAACTTGTCTAGCAAAATTTTACTTTATACAGACTAACATATCTTTTTAATATCCCAAACTCATGCTATAATAACTAGGAGATGCTACTAGGTACAACTAGTAATAATGTAGGAGGTTTAACATGATATTAAGAGATCTACTAACTGGTATTGATTATGAATTAGTCCAGGGAAACATAAATCAACAAGTAGATGCCATGCTCTATGACTCAAGGATGAAATTAGTAAATGGGATATTCATTGCAATTGAAGGGTTTAAGGTAGATGGACACAAGTATATAGATGCAGCAATTGCAAATGGTGCAAAAGTAGTACTCGTTCAAAAAGACGTTCAGATAAATAATCCAGAGATTACGGTTATAAAAGTATCAGATACAAGACGTGTGATGGCAGCGATCGCAAATAATTTTTATGATACGCCATCTCAAAAACTTGATTTAGTGGGTGTAACAGGAACTAATGGAAAAACAAGTATCACGTTCTTACTTGGTCAGATTCTTGAAGCGTATGGGAAGAAAATCGGTATCATTGGAACGATTGAAAATCGTATTGGTGATATGATTTTAAAGTCAGAACATACCACGCCAGAATCAATTGATTTACAAAAGCTATTTGCGAAAATGGTTGATCATGAGGTAACACATACCTTGATGGAAGTGTCTTCACATGCACTTGAATTAAGTCGTGTAGATGGGTCAGCCTTTAAAGTAGGTATTTTTACAAACTTGACACAAGATCACTTGGATTTCCATAAGACAATGGAGAACTATGCCAGAGCCAAAGCAAAACTTTTCCAAATGTGTGAAGTAGGTATTATCAATACAGATAGCCCTTATGCACAAAGTATATTGGATCATGCAACTTGTCAAGTCAAGTCTTATGGAATCGATCAGACTGCAGATTATATGGCAAAAGATATATGCATTACAGCGCTGGGTGTAACCTATACACTGAGCACACCAGAAGGAACGTATACAGTTGAAGTTCCGATTCCAGGGAAGTTTACAGTATACAATACACTTGCAGTGATTATTGCAGCACGAACACTCGGGATTCCAATGGGAGATTTACTAGAAACGCTCAAAACTGTAAAAGGGGTGCCAGGACGTATTCAATCTTTTGAATCACCAAAGGGCTATAGTGTCATTGTGGACTATGCCCATACCCCAGATGGATTAGAAAATGTGCTTCAAGCAATTAAACAATTTGTGCAACGAGAAATTATTTGTGTATTTGGTTGTGGAGGAGATCGTGATAATACAAAGCGCCCACTAATGGGAGAGGTCGCTTCACGTTATGCAGATCAAGTCGTGATTACATCAGACAATCCACGTAGTGAAGATCCACTTAAGATTTTGGATCAGGTGGAGGTGGGTGTTGCACAACATGATACACCATATGTGAAAATGGTAGATCGTAAAAGTGCAATTGAACATGCGTTATCAGTGGCGCAAGCTGGAGATGTTGTTCTTGTAGCCGGTAAAGGGCATGAGAACTATCAAATCCTTGGCGATCGTATTATTCACTTTGATGATTCTGAAGTAGTGACAAAGTGGATTCAGGGGGAAGAGGCATGAAACTCACATTAGAGCAGGTCCTAAAAGCAACGGGTGGCAAATGTTTAAACCCTGATGCAATGGGAAATAATTTAGTCACATCTATTGTGATTGACTCAAGACGTCTTGAAGCGGGCAGTTTGTTTGTACCGATCAAAGGAGATAACTTTGATGGGCATGATTTTATTGCCAAAGCAGGTGCACAAGGTGCAGTAGCCACATTAACTGAGCAGGCAGATTTACCTGATCATCAGCTGACTACGATTCATGTGGCAGATACAAGAAAAGCGCTACTTGACCTTGCACATTACTACCGTCAAATCTTAGCACTTCCTGTTATTGCGGTAACAGGGAGTGTAGGGAAGACAACTACAAAGGACTTGATTGCCAGTGTACTTGGTGCAAAGTTTAAGGTACATAAGACACAAGGCAATTATAATAATGAAATAGGTATGCCACTTACAGTATTTGCTGCGACACAGGCATGTGAACTCATGGTACTGGAGATGGGGATGAATCATTTTGATGAGATTCATCGCCTGAGTATGACGGCAGCACCTAATCATGCTGTCATCACTAATATAGGGACGTCCCATATCGAAAACCTTGGAAGTCGCGAGGGTATTTTGAAAGCTAAGCTCGAGATTATAGATGGATTACAGCCAGGTGGTAGGGTGATTGTGAATGGTGAGGATGATCTACTTGGACCTGTTGCGACAAAAAATCCCAACTTCGTTGCGTATGGCATGGATGAGAGCCACTACTATTATGCCACAGCAGTCAAACTGAGTGATGAAACAGTCGAGGCAACATTAGTATCACCTACAGAGCGCTACGATGTAGTCATTCCAGCACCAGGAGAGCATATGGTATATAATGCTTTAGCTGCTCTTATTCTTGCTGAAGCATATGATTTGACAAAGGAGCAAGTGATTCAAGGATTTATGGACTATGTGCCAACAAAAATGCGTATGCAAATTATACAATCTGCAAACGGGATGCGTCTCATCGATGATACGTATAACGCAAGCCCAGATTCTATGAAAGCAGCGCTTAAAGTACTTGCAAGTTCTGAGGTGAAAGGTAAGAAGGTTGCCGTACTAGGTGATATGTTTGAGATGGGAGACCATGGCCCTGGATTACATAGGGAAGTGGGTGAATATGCTGCATCAACAGCTATAGATGTATTATGTGCAGTAGGTACCATTGCAAAAAATATTTATGAAGGGGCACAAGCTGCTCAAAACAAAGATTTAGAGTTATACTACTATGAAACACAGGAAGATTTTCTTAAAGATACAAAGCAGTTTGAAGATCCACTCAATATGATACTCTTCAAAGCATCACGAGGGATGCACTTTGAAAATCTTGTGAATGCAATGAGAAAGGTGAATGACAATGAATAATGATGCACTTTATGCAGTTTTAATCGCATTCTTTTTAAATATCGTGATCAGTCCGTTCATTATTCCTTTACTTCAAAGGTTAAAGTTTGGACAGAATGTAAGAGATGATGGACCTAATTCACATCTTAAAAAGGCAGGAACGCCAACAATGGGAGGGGTAATCATCTTAACCAGTATCACCCTAACAAGTTTGCTTTTTGCCCCAGGTAATAAGGAACTCCATACCATTTTGTTCGTAACATTAGGCTTTGGACTCATTGGGTTCTTAGATGACTACATTAAAGTTGTTAAGAAACGTTCTTTAGGGCTTAAGCCAATGCAAAAAATTATGGGTCAACTCATTGTAACACTTATTTTTGCATATATGCTAAAGTTCTATGTAGGGCTTGATACAAGTATCGTATTACCTTTTGCAGGGCAAAGAACGATTGATCTTGGAATCATCTACTGGCCATTTTTAGTATTTGTTGTATTAGCAGTAGTAAATGCAGTTAATCTAACAGATGGTTTGGATGGGCTTGCATCAGGGGTAACAGTACTTGTAGCTACTTACTTTGCAGCGATCGCATGGGCTGTTCAAAGTAGTAGTTTGCCAATTGCAGCAGCGGCAGTAGGAAGTTTATTAGGTTTCCTACTGTTCAATAGTTATCCAGCAAAGGTATTTATGGGAGATACGGGCTCTCTTGCACTTGGAGGATTCGTTGTTTCTATTGCTTTTGTACTTAAGATGCCGTTATTCATCCTTATTGTAGGGCTGATTTATGTTATCGAAAATCTATCTGTTATTATTCAGGTGATGTATTACAAGAAGACTAAAAAGCGTATTTTCAAGATGGCACCAATCCACCATCACTTTGAATTAAGTGGGTGGCCAGAAACAAAAGTAGTGACAGTATTTTCAATTATTACAGCTATGATGTGTCTTATTGGCTTGATAGCTTTTTAGGGGAACGAAGGAGGATGAGCTATGGTTATTAAGGACCAAAACGTTCTAGTAATAGGGTGTGCAAGAAGTGGTCTAGGTGCAGCAAAGTTGGCACAGGCTGAAGGTGCAAACGTTTGGGTATACGATCAAAAAGAAAAAGAAAAAATGAATGAGAGCCTCAAAGTAAATATAGAGGGGCTTGAACAGCTGGGAATTCAGTTTATATTAGGGCAGGAAGCACAGCCAGCAGATTATAATCTTATTATCGTGAGCCCGGGTGTACCACTTGAAAGTGAAGTTGTTCAAGTGATGGCCAAAGCTGGTAAATGCGTGATGGGTGAATTTGAATTTGCATCACGTTTTTGTAAGGCGCCAATCTTGGCGATAACAGGAACAAATGGTAAGACGACAACGACGTCATTGATTGGCGAGATTGCACGTGCACACAATACACAGACTTATATTGTAGGGAATATTGGAAGAGCATTCAGTGAGGATGCACGATCTATTCCTGAAGATGGGTTAGTTGTAGCAGAGGTCAGTAGTTTCCAACTAGAGACAGCAGAAACATTTACACCTCAAGTGGCAGCATTACTCAATATCACTCCAGATCACTTGAATAGGCACAAGACGATGGCAAACTATTGCAAGGCGAAATATAATATCTTTGCAAATCAGCAACCGGAGCAATATGCAATACTCAATGAAAATGATCCCTATTATGATGATGCAAAAGCTTATGTAAGAAGTCATCTTCTCACTTTTAATGTCGATCAAGAAGTAGAGCATGGCGCTTATCAAAAAGAAAGTAAGTTATATGTAAAAATCGGTGACACAGCTGAGTGGGTATGCGATGTCAACGAACTCTTTATTTTAGGAAGACACAATATTGAGAATGCCCTTGCAGCAATTGCGATGACACGTGCATATGGGATATCTGTGGCAACAATTAGGGAGGTACTACTTGATTTTAAAGGGGTAGAACACCGTATTGAATTTGTAGTCAATAAGAAAAATGTAGACTTCTATAACGATTCGAAGGCAACGAACACAGGGGCAGCCGTGCCAGGGTTGTTAGCAATGCATAAGCCTGTGAGATTAATCGGAGGAGGGATGGATAAGAAGACATCCTTTAAAGATTGGATCGAGCTATTTGATGGGCGTGTGGTAAAGCTCTATTTGATAGGTGAAACAAAAGAACAGATTGTTGAAGAGTGCAAAGAAGTAGGGTTTGATGCAATTGCAATATTTGATAGCTTCGAAGAATGTGTTAAAGCAACCTATGATGAGGCACAGGCAGGTGAGTGTGTACTGTTATCGCCAGCCTGTGCAAGTTGGGATATGTTTGAAAGCTATGAACAGCGAGGAGATTTATTTAAACAAATCGTCAATGAATTGGAAGGGTGAGGCACATGAAGAGAAAAAAGCAACCTTCTACAAAAAAGATAAAGGGATCAGCTAAGCGTACACCAGACTTATTGCTTATTGCAGTGGTCATTATGTTAGTTTGTTTTGGTGTTGTAATGGTTTATAGTGCAAGTCACTACTATGCCATGAATATTACGGATGGCAAGGATCCACTCATGTTTGCAAGGAAACAAGGGATTTTTGCAGTGCTTGGAATTTGTGCAATGCTTTTTGTTGCATATCGATTTAATTATCGATACTTCTCGAATTTTAAGATTGCTACTGCTATTTACATCTTTGCATTAGGGTTATCGGCCAGTTTGTTCGTGATAGGGACATCTAGCAAAGGGGCAACACGCTGGATTCAACTTCCTGGTGGGATTACGTTTCAGCCGTCTGAACTTGCAAAGATTGCAATGATCATTATGTTAGCAGCGTACATCGTACGCTTTAGAAATCGTATGCACCAGCTTAAATACGTAGTGATCGGTGCAGTTATCATTTTGATTCCAACGGGGCTTATTTTGATAGAGAATCTTAGCTCTGCTATTGTTGTTGGGTCTGTAGGGTTTATTATCTTGTTTGTTTCCACACCAAAAGTGTGGTATTACATAGCAGCTATTTTGTTGGGGGTATTTGTCGTTGTATGGGTATATAATTTAGCCATGACTTCAGATCCTAATGTAGAGTTTGAAGGATGGAAAGGTCAAGTTTTCAAACAATATCGTATGGATCGTATCCGAGTATGGAAAGATCCGTGGTTAGATGAAACAGGAGGCGGTTATCAGCCAATTCAATCGCTTTATGCTGTAGGATCAGGTGGTTTGTTTGGACTTGGACTTGGACTCGGTGTTCAGAAATTAGGATTCTTACCAGAACCGCATAATGATATTATCTTTGCAGTGATCTGCGAGGAATTGGGACTGGTGGGGGCAGCCATACTTATGCTCACCTACGCAGTACTGGTACTACGGGGGCTTTCCATAGCCTCCAATGCATATGATTTGTTTGGTGCACTTCTAGCAACCGGTATATCGAGTATGGTGGGCATACAGGTCCTCATTAATATGGCAGTAAATACAAATACAATTCCAACAACGGGTATGCAGCTTCCGCTTATTAGTTATGGGGGATCAGCACTTGTTATGTTATTAGGCTCATTGGGACTACTGATTAATGTATCTCGAATGGCGGATATCAAAAAACCTACAAGATAAAAGTTATAGGGTGGTCCCTCAGAGGGGCCACCCTATAGTTGAAAGGAGGCTTATTGACGTGAGTTATCAAATCACTACAAAAAAAGTGATGTATGGTATTGCTATGTCAGTCTTAGCTGGTATGGTACTTTTCTTTTTGCCTGTGTGGTCTATAGGTGCCATTGAAGTAAAGGGGACAAGTGTTTATAGTGCAGAAGATGTCATCAATGCATCACAAATTAAGACAAAAAGTCATATATTGACGGTCAGAAAAGAGCAGGCAGTAGAAGAACTAAAAAAACTACCATATGTAGCGGAAGCAGAAATTGTGACGGCTTTTCCTAATAAGCTTACAATTGAAGTGACCGAGCATAAACCTATAGGATATGTAAAGTTTGTGGGCGCGTATCTTTGTTTAGGGGAAAAAGGACAAGTCTTAGAACAGGTGAGTCAGCCCTATCTAAAGCTTCCTATTATAGAGGGGTTAAAATTTACAAAGTTTAGATTAGGTGAAGTGTTGCCACTTGAAAATGAGGACAATTTCTTGGTGGTTGTTGAAATGATGAATACCTTAAAAAAGCATGAGTATGACACAAAAATCAATAGTATGGATGTATCTAATCTCGAACAAATTCACTTGTATGTTGATAAGTTAGATGTTATAATTGGTAATATCAGAGATTTTGACAAAAAAGTAGGATGGTTAGCACAAATCCATGAGAAATATCCGATGGGTGTACTGGATTTGTCATATGTCGTAAATGGACAAGCCATTCTTACACCACTCACTTAGTGGGTGAATTTACTTCAGTCTATTTTGTTGACAAATAATCTAAACATCATAAATACATACTATTAAAGAATCCTATTTTTACATAAGGGGGAGAAGACTTTGCTCGAAATGTTTATAGAAAATCAGTGCCAAGGTGCACAAATTAAAGTTATAGGTGTAGGTGGCGGTGGAAATAATGCCGTTGATCGTATGCTTGAAAAAGGCCTTGCAGGTGTTGAATTTATTACAATAAATACAGATCATCAGGCGTTAACGCGTTCAAAAGCACCAGTAAAAATCCAAATTGGTGAAAAGACAACAAGAGGATTAGGCGCAGGTGCAAAGCCTGAAGTAGGTACAAAATCTGCTGAAGAAAGCCGTGAAGAAATTGTACAAGCAATCAAAGGAACAGATATGCTCTTTGTAACTGCTGGTATGGGCGGAGGAACAGGGACAGGTGCAGCACCTGTCATTGCTAGCATGGCAAAAGAACAAGGTATTTTAACTGTTGGGGTTGTAACAAAACCTTTCACATTTGAAGGTAGAAAACGTATGGTCAATGCTGAAAAAGGTATTGAAGAACTTAAAAAATATGTAGATACCCTTGTGATCATTCCTAATGATAAAATCCTTCAAGTTATTGATAAGAAAACAACTATGATTGATGCTTTTAGTAAAGCAGATGATGTGTTACAACAAGGTGTACAAGGTATTGCTGATCTGATTTCAAAACCAGGGGTTATTAACCTTGACTTTGCAGATGTAAGTACAATTATGAGCAGTAAAGGTATTGCTCATATGGGAATTGGTCGTGCTGCAGGTGAAAATAGAGCAGAAGAGGCGATCAAACAAGCGATTAGTAGTCCGCTTCTTGATACAACAATCAATGGGGCAAGAGGTGTACTGATCAACATGGCAGGTGGTGAATCACTTGGACTTATGGAAGCAAATCTAGCAGCCAACTTAATCTGTGATTCAGTAGATCCAGATGCTGAGATTATCTTTGGTACATCAATTAATGACGAATTAGGTGATGAAATTGTCATCACTGTTATTGCGACAGATTTCCAAAACCACGAGGTGAGTTTTAATGCACCACCAGTTGCACAAACAGCTACGCCTGTTCAAACGACACCAGTTGTACAAGCTACAAGTACACAACCACAACAAAAACCAGTAGCTCAAGAAGTACACGTGGAAATTCCACAATTCTTGAGAAGATCACGATAAGAAATAAAGATAAAAGATACGATTAATGTCGTATCTTTTTTTTTTGGAGTTTATTAAATTTTACAAAATTTGTAACTTAATTCATATACAATAGTCTTTGTAAGGAAATACGGGGGGATAAAAATGCAAGTCATATATATAGATATGTTATTTTTACTAAACTTAGTCATGGATTATATGATTTTCTGGATGAGTAGTAAGTTATTAGGCTATAGGGTATCCGCATGGAAAGTTTTTGTAGCAAGTTTGTTGGCAGCACTCATCTACTGTCTGGGCATTATTATACTTTGGACTGATCAGATACCTATTTTTCTTTTACAGCTTATCGTGCCTATTTTATCTATTTTATACTTGTATCGTCCAAAAGATTTTAAAGTGTTTATTAAAACTTATATCGTAGCTACCATTGTAGCTGCAGTAGTAGGTGGAGTAAGTTTTAATTTGTACTTTATTATAGGAAGTAAAACGAATGTATCGGTATGGTTACCACTTGGTACAGGGATGTTCCTTTGTTTGGTGCTTTTTTTGCTCATGGGATTTGTTAAAAAGCGATTGATCACACCTTATTTTGAATACGAGGTGATCATATGCCAGGGAAACCAAAAAAGGACACTGTGGGGGTACTTAGATACAGGTAACCGATTATATACCACATTGGATCAACAACCTGTTATGATAGCAGATTATGGCAGTATAGAGCGCATCTTATCTGATAGCCAACGACAGTTCTTGAAAGTCTGTGAGGCACAAGGAATAGAAAGTGCACTAGAACTGTTAGAAGGACGTAAGGATGAAAAATACTATTTGATTCCATTTAGTAGCATTGGATGTAAAGATGGAATCATAGTAGGAATACCAATAGAAAAGATGTATGTGAAACGGGGATGTTTTGAAAAGGTGATTGAAGGGGGCATTGTAGCAATTCATTTTGGTAAATTGTTTAACGGAGATGTATATGATATGCTCATACATCCTGAATATGTGAAGTCTTAAGAAGGGGGAATGGTGGATGAAAAGATTGATGACAATTTGGTTCAAGCTGAAGTATCGGCTACTAAAGATTTTAAAAGGATGCGCAGGTGAAATTCATTATATTGGCGGGAGTGAAGTTCTGCCGCCGCCCCTAAGTAAAGATGAGGAAGAGGGACTCATTCAGGCGATTTGTGATTTGGAACCAGGATGTGAAGCACTTGAAACCATTAGAAATACATTGATTGAGCGTAATCTGAGGCTTGTGGTTTATATCGCGAGAAAGTTCGAAAATACAGGAATCGGAATGGAAGATTTGATTTCTATAGGAACCATAGGTCTGATTAAAGCGATTAATACATTCAATCCACATAAGAAAATCAAATTGGCAACTTATGCGTCACGGTGCATTGAAAATGAAATTTTGATGTATCTTCGAAGAACTAACAAACTCAAGATCGAAATTTCTATTGATGAACCGCTTAATGTTGACTGGGATGGCAATGAGCTTTTATTGTCAGATATACTGGGAACAGAAGGTGATGTGACTTCGCGTAATATTGAAGAGGAAGTAGATAAGACATTACTTAAAGAAGCACTTTTAAAACTTTCTTCTAGAGAGCGAGAGATTGTGGAACTACGCTTTGGATTTGGGACACAAGGTAAGGAAAAAACACAGAAAGAAGTCGCTGATATGCTTGGAATTTCCCAATCTTATATTTCAAGACTTGAAAAGAAGATTATATTAAGATTGAAAAAGGAAATTAATAGAATGAGTTAGGTGTATGTATAATTCAAAGTTGGATGGTAATGCTTAATAGAGACTAAAGTAATACTTTAACGTACAACTAGGAGGAATCTGCATGGCAATTAACAAAGTAGAGATTTGTGGTGTCAATACGGCTAAATTACCTGTCCTGAGCAACGAACGCAAAGAGATCCTATTCAACCTTATCGAGCAGGGGGATCTTAGAGCAAGAGAAGAGTATATTTATGGGAATCTTAGGCTTGTACTCAGTGTGATTCAGCGCTTCAATAATAGGGGAGAGCACGTAGATGATTTGTTTCAAGTAGGGTGCATCGGCTTGATCAAAGCAATCGATAATTTTGATGTAACGCAAAATGTCAAATTTTCTACTTATGCCGTTCCTATGATTATTGGGGAAATTAGAAGATACTTACGAGATAATAATTCCATTCGTGTAAGTCGCTCTTTACGTGATACGGCTTATAAAGCACTTCAAGCAAAAGAGCGATTGACAAGGCAAAATGCCAAAGAACCTGATATTCAAGAGATTGCAGCAGAACTCGGAATTGCTAAGGAAGATGTGGTATTTGCATTAGATGCTATTCAAGATCCTATTTCATTATTTGAACCTGTGTACCATGATGAAAGTGATGCTTTGTATATTATGGATCAAGTAAGTGATGAGAAGAATCAAGATGATATCTGGTTAGAGAATATTTCATTAAAAGAAGCAATGAAGCGATTAAATGAACGAGAAAAGCATATTTTAACGCTTAGATTTTTTGCAGGAAAAACACAGATGGAAGTTGCTGATGAAATTGGAATTTCACAAGCTCAAGTATCTCGTCTAGAGAAAACCGCTCTTAAGCATATGAAAAAGTATATCTAGTTCAAAGAGGCCCCTTTATCACAAAATTATCGTATATTTTGAGCATATATTTCAATAAATCAAAATATATTATATGTGAAAGGGGGCTTATCCAATGAGAATAGGTGATATGAAGCATAAAGAAGTAATCAATACTTTAGATGGTTCAAGATTAGGTTACATATGTGACGTAGAAATTGATTGGGGTAGTGGTACAATTAAAAAGTTGATTGTACCTGGTCCGGGAAAAGTGATGGGTTTATTTGGGAAAGATATGGAATACCTCATTCCATGGGAAAATATCAAGAAGATAGGAGAAGATATTATCCTTGTAGAACTTAAAGGAAATGAATTTTTAGGGCAACCCTAATCATTGATTTTTCTAACGTTTGGTGCTAAACTTTAAACAATAAACTAATGATATGGGAGGATTAACCATGAAATGTCCATATTGTGGCTATATCATGTCTAAAGTACTAAACTCCAGACCGGTAGAAGAAAACAAGTCCATCAGACGCAGAAGACAATGTGAGAAATGTGAGAAGCGCTTTACCACATATGAGAAAATAGAGTGTATGCCTATCATGGTCATTAAAAATAACCAGACGAGGGAACCGTTCGATCGTGACAAGCTCCTCAAAGGTATTGTAAGGTCTTGTAGTAAGAGGCCGATCACGATTACACAGATGGAGCTATTAGTAGATCAAATTGAGAATCAGATCTACGGTCTAGAACCAAGAGAAATCACATCTGCACAAATTGGTGAGATTGCCATGGAGCACCTAAAAAGTCTGGATGATGTGGCATATATCCGATTTGCTTCGGTCTATAAAAAATTTGAAGATATTGATGAATTTATTGTAGAGTTAGAACATATTAAACAATCTAAGAAACAAAAAAAGCTTTAGCGAATATGCTAAAGCTTTTTTTATTTAGACACTCCAGAATTTACGATCTAAGAGCCTGTAGCTAATAGCAGAAGAAACGTGATGTTCTTGAATAATATCGCAATGATCTAGGTCTGCAATAGTACGCGCAAGACGCAAGACACGGTGATAGCTTCTCATACTCGCATTCGAATGATCAAACCAGAGATCAAGAAGTTCACGAGAATTAGGGGTTAGGGGGCAAAACGTTTCAAGAAGTTGTGTAGGAATTTGACTATTATAAAGAAAAGGATATGCTGCATAGCGCTTACATTGTAACTGAAAAGCACTTTCAACTTTTGACTTCATTTGCTCGGTGCTCAGCACAGTATCTGTGTCAAAATCAGATAATGTCACGGCATTGGTTTCGATGTGGATATCAATACGTTCTAAGAGTGGACCGGAAAGTTTTTGCAGATACTTTTTGATGCTTGGATAGTCACAGTGACATTTTTTGCTAGGATAATGGCCACAAGGACAAGGATTGGTTGCTGCAATGAGTAGGAACTCTGAGGGATAAGTAACACTCTGCCTTGCACGTGAGATTGTTACTTGGCCTTCTTCAAGCGGTTGACGTAGGATCTCAAGGGATTTTTTGCTAAATTCTAAAAGTTCATCCAAAAAAAGAATCCCGCGGTGTGCTAAAGTAATTTCTCCTGGTTTGCACTGGGCAGTACCACCAGTAAGGCCATACATAGATATACTATGGTGTGGGGAACGAAAAGGGCGCGTATTTAATAGATTACCCTGACTATGGGTGAGGCTATAGATCTTATTGACTTCTAGAAGTTCATCTCTGGTGAGGGTGGGAAAAATGTTAGATAGACGCCTTGCGAGCATAGTTTTGCCAGATCCAGGAGGCCCGATCATGAGTGCATGGTGGTGACCAGCAACAGCAACCATAAGAGCTTCTTTTGCAAGTTCCTGTCCCTTTACATCAGCAAAATCTAAATGTTTTTGAGGAGAGGGAGAAATGGTGCTAACTTGTGAAGGAGGGACGGCAGCTGCACTTGTTCCGTTCAAATAGGTGACTAAGGATTGAAGATGTGTAAAGTGATGAAGTGCAACCATTCCCTCAAGCTGTAATGCGGGCATAGTTGGGAAGTGGGAAATACAGGCTGCTAGATGATCGCTTGTAGCAGCACAGAGAAGCGGAATAATACCTCTAATAGGACGAATACTTCCATCTAAGGCAAGCTCACCTACGAAAAGCTGGTTTTCAATGGCAGTGGGATCAATGAGCCCCATAGCACAAAGTATGCCTATGGCTATAGGGAGGTCATACATACTCCCTTCTTTTTTTACATCGGCGGGTGCAAGGTTGATCGTGATGCGTGCGACAGGAAAATGGAAGCCGCAATTATTAATGGCACTACGTACGCGTTCTTTTGATTCACGTACAGCAGAGTCGGGAAGCCCTACAATTTCAAAGCCGGGGAGACCGGGTGATAAATCTATTTCAACAGCGATTTTCATTGTTTCGATCCCATTTAAGCAATAACTGATTAAATTACAAAACATAAGGTTATCCTTTCAAAAAACGTTTTTTATAAGTATGTTTCAATTTGAAATTTTTAATCAATTCCTGCTCTAAAACTAGCTTTAAAAATAAAATAAGGGTATAATGGTGAACAAATGGAAAAAAAATACAGTCTGTGGCTTCAGAAATGTAACATTAGTGATGGGATCAAATATGCCTTAGTGAAAGCATTTGGTGACGCGCGTGGGGTCTATGAGGCGAGTGACCAACAATTAGGCGATTTTGGGTTAAATGCAGGGCAAAAGGAAAGACTTCTTTCCTTTAAAAAGGAACTACCAGCAATAGAGCGTGAATTACTAGAACTCGCTACGGTAGGTGTACAACTGGTGACAATTGAAGAAGCACGGTATCCAAGACTCCTCAAGGAAATCTACGATCCACCTCTGGCGTTATTCGTAAAAGGTGATGTGCAAGTACTTGATAGGCCAATGATTGCAGTAGTGGGGGCAAGAAAGTGTAGTGAATATGGCTATCGTATGGCCCAACAATTAAGTCTAGAGCTGGCACGAAGAGGGCTTTGTGTAGTGAGTGGACTTGCTAGAGGAATAGATGAAGCGGCACATAAGGGTGCTATTGCTGGAGGAAAGAGTATCGCTGTACTAGGAACTGGTGTAGACCGTTGTTACCCGGCAGGGCATCGTGAACTTTACGAACGCTTGCAAGGGTGTGGCGGTGTTATTTCAGAATTTTCATTAGGTACAGAGCCCATGCCCTTTCATTTTCCAAAACGCAATCGTATCATTAGTGGGATGTGTTTTGGTACTGTTGTAATTGAAGCTGCTGAAAAAAGTGGTTCACTCATTACAACGGATCTTGCACTAGAACAAAATAGAGAAGTTTTTGCAGTGCCTGGTAATATAGATAGTCAACTCAGTCGAGGCACCAATGCGTTGATACAGAAAGGTTGTAAATTAATTATGAGTGTAGAAGATATTCTGGATGAATTTCCAGAGTATGTTATGAGAGAATTGCAATATAATAAGGAAAATGGAGATTTTCATAAACAGAATATACTTGATAAAGTTGAAATTATGGTATATGATTGTTTAAGTTGGCAACCTACTTCCTTGGAAACACTCAGTATGACGTGTCAAATCGATGAAAAAGTGGTGCAACACATTTTATTAAAGTTAGAATTACAGGGGCTTATACTAAGGTTACCTGCTAATAGATATATAAGAAACAATGCAAAATAACTAGGAGGTCACTATGGCGAATTTAGTAATAGTTGAGTCTGCTGCCAAGATTAATACCATTAGTAAAATTTTAGGTAAAAACTATAAAGTAGTAGCATCAGTTGGGCATGTAAGAGATTTACCTAAAAGTCAATTGGGGGTGGATGTTGAACATGATTACGAGCCAAAATACATTACGATTAGGGGAAAAGGGGAGTTATTACAGAAATTAAGAAAAGATGCAAAAAATGCAGATAAAATCTATCTGGCAACCGACCCTGACCGTGAAGGAGAAGCAATCTCATGGCATCTTTATCATGCTCTTAAATTAGAGGGGAAAAAAGTTCAGCGTATTACATTTAATGAAATTACAGAAAAGGCTGTGAAGGAAGCGCTCAAACACCCAAGAGAAATTATGATGGATCTTGTAGATGCGCAACAAGCAAGACGTGTATTGGATCGTCTTGTAGGTTACCAAATCAGCCCAATACTATGGAAGAAAATACGTAAAGGGCTGAGTGCGGGGCGTGTACAATCTGTTACATTAAGGCTTGTTTGTGACCGTGAAAAAGAAATTCGAGAATTCGTAGAGCAGGAGTACTGGTCTATTGAGGCTTTATTCAAATTAGGTAAGACTAAAGGATTTGAAGCAAAGCTAGATAAGATTGCAGGAGAAAAAGCTGTGCTGAGAAATGAACAAGAAGCACATGAGATTCTTGAAAACTGTAAAAAAGGCCAATATATGGTCAAATCTATGAAGCAATCTGAACGTATCAAAAAGACAGTTTTACCATTTACGACCAGTACAATGCAACAAGAGGCAGCTAAGCATTTAGGTTTCTCAACACAAAAGACAATGAATGTGGCCCAACAATTATATGAAGGGGTCAAAATTGGTAAAAAAGAAGTAGGTGTTGTTACTTATATTCGTACTGACTCTGTACGTGTTTCTGATACAGCAAAAGAAGAAGTGAAAGCATTTATTATTGAAAAGTATGGTGAAGAATATCTGAGTGACGAAGGGCAAGTTAAAAAGTCAAAAGCAGGCAATGTTCAAGACGCCCATGAGGCGATTAGACCAACAGATCTAGTCTATTCACCAGAGTCGATCAAGGAATACCTATCTCGTGATCAATACAAATTATATCAGCTTATTTGGTCACGTTTTATTGCAAGTCAGATGGCTTCGGCAAAATATGAAACACATGCAATCTTAATTGAAAATGGGGCTTATATTTTTAAAGCAACCTATTCAATTGAACTTTTTGCAGGTTTCTTAAAGGCATACAGTTTAGAAGATGGTAAGAGTGATAAGACACCTAAAATTGCAGTTAAAGAAGGTGAAGTGCTTGAAGCAATTACAGTTACACCAAATCAACACTTTACACAACCACCTGCACGTTTTTCAGAGGCAACACTTGTTAAAGTGCTCGAAGAAAATGGTGTAGGTAGACCAAGTACATATGCACCTACCATTACGACGTTATTAAGTAGAGGCTATGTGACTAAAGAAAATAAGGTGCTTTATCCAACAGAACTGGGTGAAGTTGTTAATAATATTATGCTTTCTTACTTTGATGAGATTGTTGACGTGGAATTCACAGCACAGTTTGAGAACGTATTGGATGAAATTGCATCAGGAAATATTTTCTGGAAAGAAATTATTAAGGCATTTTATCCAAACTTCCATAAAACATTACTTAAAGCTGAGGCAGAGATTGAAAATATCGACCTGACAGAGGTGACAGATATTCCTTGTGATAAATGTGGTACACATATGGTGGTACGCTATGGTAAGTATGGTAAATTCCTTGGTTGCCCTTCTTTCCCTGAGTGTAACTTTACTAAGCCTTGGTATGAGGAAGTTGGAATTGATTGTCCACTTTGTGGGGGTAAAGTTATTCTCAAGAAGACTAAAAAGGGAAGGGTTTATTATGGATGTGAAAATAATGCCAGAGAAGAAAACCCTTGTGATTTTATGTCATGGCAAAAACCAACAGGAGAAAAATGTCCTGTGTGTCAGGATGTGCTTATAGAGAAAGGTTCAGCTAAAAGTAAGAAGGTTGTATGTCGTAATACAACGTGTAATTATGGAAAAGAAAATAACTAAGAATATTAACTTAAGTTTAACAATTACGAAATTCGACAAAAAACTTGCATTATAGCTAAATTTCTTATTGAGTTTTCTTTTAATTTATGATATTATGATTTAAGTGTAAATGATAAGTATATGGGGGACAAAGTTGAGCAATCAACTTTGTCTTTTTATGGCTAAATAAATGACAAGTGTGTATAGTGTGAAAATTTTTTGAACATACTAACGGTATAACGACTTAAGGAGGAATTATAATGTCAATGGATTTACTGCAAAAAATGAGAAAGGTTAACCGCTTATTACAAAGAGTTGGGTCTGACCGTGTTATTTTTTCTGACATTTGTGAAGTAATTAGTGACGTAGTGGATTCAAACGTTGTAGTTATTAGCAATAAGAGTAAAGTGCTCGGTATTCATAATATTTTTGCTAATGATTTAGTAAACGAAGAACAATACATCGGCTATGCAATTAACGACCAATTAATCTCAATCATGGACGTAAAAGAAAATATCTCTATGGAGACAATTTTCTCTGATTCAGCAAACAGTGCAAGCTACGTAGGATGCGTAGTGCCAATCGTTGCTGCTGGTCAAAGACTTGGGACATTTGTTCTTTACAAAGAAAAAGGACAAGGGAACTATGGAACAGAAGAACTAATCCTTGCAGAATACGGTGCAACAATCGTAGCAGTGGAAATGTTATCTTCTCTTAAAGATGAAAATGATGAAGAAGCAAGAAAAATTGCTATTGTAAAATCAGCGATCGGTACATTATCTTATTCAGAGTTAGAAGCTATTTTCCATATCTTCGAAAAACTTGATGGTACAGAAGGTTTATTAATCGCAAGTAAGATTGCTGATAAAGTAGGAATTACACGTTCTGTAATCGTTAATGCACTTCGTAAATTTGAAAGTGCAGGTGTTATTGAATCACGTTCACTTGGAATGAAAGGTACTTATATTAAAGTCCTTAATGATGCATTAATTGAAGAACTTGACAAACTTCGCAAATAATATTAATTCATTATAAATATAAAAATTCAAGAGTGTAGGAAACTACACTCTTTTTTATTTCTCTTTTATCCAAACTTGCAAAACAAAACAAATGTATACATGTATAAAAAATACTACAATTTCTCCAAACAATGATACATATAAGAAATAATAAACAAAAAACTATACATAATCTGAAATAAAATTTACAGTCAATATAAAAAAATGAAATTGTGTAGACAAAAAAAATCATTTTATGTATAATGTTTCTAAATATATGTAAACAAAGCTGTAAATTGGAAGTAAAGGGGAGATGAACATGAACGACTATATGCAAGCTTTTTTGTTATACATGAAAGAAATAAAACATTCAGCCGTAAATACGATCCAGTCTTATGAGAGGGATCTCAAATATTTTTTAGACTATATGAATTCATGTGGTTATAACCAACTTGAATCTATGACGACAGAGCATATTGAGGTATATTTACAAAAGATGAGGGATGAAGGAAAATCTCTCGCAACGATCTCACGTACACTTGCGGCAATTCGTGCCTTCTGTCAATATCTCTTAAAGAATGAAAGTATACCTAGTAATCCTTCTTTACTCATTGCACTTCCAAAAGTTGAGAAAAAAGTGCCTAAGGTACTCTCTCAAAAAGAAATCGCTTTGTTACTTGCGCAACCACAGACAAATGACATGAAAGGGATGAGGGATAAGGCGATGCTAGAACTGCTTTATGCAACAGGGATAAGGGTATCTGAATTAATCGCCTTAAAAACAACTGATGTGAACTTGAATCAAGGATATATCTTGTGCAAAGATGAACACAAAGAGCGTTGTATTCCTATAGGAAAGCCTGCAATTACAGCCCTTAAAAAATATCTTGGACAGGTGAGGCATGTAATGATCAGGGATCAGCAGGAGATTCATCTTTTTGTAAACTGCAATGGGCATCAACTTACGAGACAGGGGTTTTGGAAGATTTTAAAGGCATATGCTAAGAGTGCACATATCGATTCGGATATTACACCGCATATCTTAAGACATTCTTTTGCAGCACACTTGATACAAAGTGGTGCGAATTTGAAATCAGTGCAACAAATGTTAGGACATTCGGATATTTCAACAACGCAGGTTTATACACATATTAATCAATAGAGGGTTTGTGAAACAGGGAAAAATTCCCTGTTTTTTTTATGCAAAGTAACATAAAATATAGTATAATGTCAGTAGATCATCCAAAGTATGGAAAAAATAGAGAAAGTAGTGATGAGATGAAAAGAGCAATTTGGATTGTATTAGATAGTGTAGGAATTGGCGCAATGCCAGATTCGGAGCAATTTGGTGATAAAGATGTTAATACGTTTACACATGTCTATGGACATTGTAATGGGTTAGCCCTGCCCAACCTAACAGCATTAGGTATGGGTCATATAGATGGTGTTTCATGTCTTGAAAAATCAGAAGCAGCTGTAGGAATGGTTGCACGCCTAGGTGAACTCTCTAGAGGGAAAGATACAACAACAGGGCATTGGGAGATGGTTGGTATTCATACAGAAGTACCATTTCCCACTTACCCAGATGGTTTCCCAAAAGAGATCATGGATGCATTTGAAGCAAAGATTGGGCGTAAGACATTAGGGAACTGTCCTGCATCAGGGACACAGATTCTTGATGATCTGGGTGAAGAACATATGAAAACAGGATATCCTATTGTT
The DNA here is from genome assembly GCA_051650265.1 of Cellulosilyticaceae bacterium. Taxonomy (GTDB): domain Bacteria; phylum Bacillota; class Clostridia; order Lachnospirales; family Cellulosilyticaceae; genus JBOFEH01. Next base: position 29,213 of record JBOFIR010000082.1, on the reverse strand, counting down.
TATACTTCAGCAGATAGTGTATTCCAGATTGCGGCCCATGAAGAAGTCATTCCTTTAGAGGAACTTTATCATATGTGTGAGATTGCAAGGGAACTTCTTACAGGAGAACATGAAGTATCACGTGTTATTGCAAGACCTTTCCTAGGAACAACAGGTGAATTTATACGTACACCAAACAGACGTGACTTTGCAATTACACCACCAGAAGCTAATTTGCTAAGTTATGCGAAGGCAAAAGGATTAGATGTTATCGGCATTGGAAAGATTGAAGATATCTTCTGTGGTCAAGGTATTACTTATGCAACACATACAAAGAGCAATGAAGATGGGATTGAGCAGACTATCGCACTTATGAAAAAAGATAATGAGGGTTTGATCTTCACTAATCTTGTAGACTTTGATATGAAGTGGGGTCATAGAAATGATCCAACAAACTATGGTAAAGGGTTAGAAGTGTTTGATGCTTATTTGCCACAGATCATAGAGGCGATGACGGATGAGGATATTCTATTCATTACAGCAGATCATGGTTGTGACCCTACGACACCAGGTACAGATCATACACGTGAATACGTACCTTTACTTGTATATAGTAAGAAGATGAAAGAGCTTTTGAATTTAGGGACGAGAGAGTCTTTTGCAGATATTGGTCAAACAATTGCAGCCTTTTTGGAGTTGCCTCAGTTAGCAATTGGTACAAGTTTCTTAGATCAAATACAATAAAATATGTAGGAGGGGTCTGCGATGAGAATGTATGATATCATCGAAAAGAAAAAGCACGGGGAAGAACTTTCAAAAGCAGAAATTGAATTTGTGGTAAAGGGATATACTGATGGGAGTATTCCAGATTACCAAATGTCTGCCTTATTAATGACCATATATTTTAACAAAATGACAATTAGAGAAACAAGTGATCTGACAATGGCAATGGCATATAGTGGTGAAACTTCAGATTTATCGGAGATCACAGGGGTTAAGGTCGATAAGCATAGTACTGGTGGGGTTGGTGATACGACAACAATCGTATTAGCGCCACTTGTGGCAGCAGCCGGTGTACCTGTGGCAAAGATGTCAGGCAGAGGGCTAGGCCATACAGGAGGAACGATCGATAAGTTAGAGGCATTTCCTGGATTTAGTGTGGCATTATCCACTGAAGAGTTTATTAAAAATGTTAATGAGCATTATATTGCAGTTGTTTCACAGACAGGCAACTTAGCTCCTGCTGACAAAAAGATATATGCGTTAAGAGATGTTACAGCTACTGTAGATAATATCTCATTAATTGCAGCATCGATTATGTCAAAAAAAATTGCATCAGGTGCAGATGCAATTGTACTTGATGTAAAATGTGGTAGTGGTGCTTTTATGAAGACAATTGAAGATGCCATAGCGCTTGCAGAAGCAATGGTGAATATAGGGAACCATGTAGGGCGAAAAACAATGGCACTTGTCACTGACATGAACCAACCACTAAGCTATGCTATAGGAAATACTTTAGAAGTGGTGGAAGCTATAGAAACACTCAAAGGAAATGGACCGGAGGAACTTACTGTGCTTAGCAAGACATTAGCTGCGCATATGTTAGTTTTAGCAGGGCGTGTTGCAACGCCAGATGAAGGTATTGCACTTGCTGAACAATTGATTTGTTCGGGAGAAGCTGTAGAGAAACTTAAGGAGTGGGTGAAAATTCAAGGTGGTAACCCGGAAAGTGTCAATGATTATCACCTAATGCCTACAGCGGCAATGACACAAGAGGTGCACGCAGTGCGAGCAGGTTATGTGAGTGGTATTGATACAGAGCTCATTGGTAAAGCAGCACTTGTACTAGGTGCAGGGCGTGAAAATAAAGAAAGTGTCATTGATTTGGGAGCAGGCCTCAAAGTACACAAAAAAATAGGAGAAAGAGTTGAAGCAGGTGATGTGATTGCAACGCTCTATTATAATGAAGAAAAAAATCCAGAAGATGCAGTGGAACTTGTGCAACAAGCATATCAGTTGTGTGAGTCGTGTGTAGAAAAACCCACTCTTATTTATAAAATTATTTACTAGCAAAAAGAAGATGCATTTTTAAAATGTATCTTCTTTTTGCTAAGTATTTTAGTTTTATTGACCTTTGAATTTAAATAATAACTACTATTATTTGAATTTAAATATCGATATGTTATAATAAAAGAAAACATAAAAGGAGAGTGGTCTAATGAATTATGAAGAGATCAATCTATTACAAGCAAAAGAATTACTCAATAAACAAAATGCAAGGATGGTAGATGTACGCTCTCGTATGGAGTATGAATTAAGACATATTGAGGGGGCTTTGCATTTGCCTCTTGAAAAAATAAGCTTTGAGGCAGAAGATCAGATAGAAGATAAGGGGCAGCCGATTATTCTTTATTGTAGGAGTGGTCATCGCACAAAGACAGCGCGAATGATCCTAGAGGATTTGGGGTATGAGTCAGTTTATGATTTAGGAAGTATTGATAAGTGGCAATAGCGGTTTGATAGAAGTAAATAGAGAAGAGCACCTATTATTTGTGGAAGAGCATAGGTATAATTTAGGAGAAATTACAGACAATAAAACAAATACTAATTGCCGAACAAATGATTAGGAGGTATTCTCATGAAAAGAAAAGCATACCTAGCACTTGCTATGGTAGCCGTCATGTTATTTTCTCAAGCAGCAGTATTTGCCACAGGTAATGTACCTATTGAAGCCACAGCAAGAAGCTATGTGCTCATGGAGGCATCTACAGGAAAGGTTCTTATGGAAAAGGAGATGGATCACCAGCTCCCACCAGCGAGTATTACCAAAATTATGACTATGCTACTCATTAATGATGCAGTGGCAGCAGGTAAGATTTCTTGGGATGACAAAGTTTCAGTAAGTGAACATGCAGCACATATGGGTGGATCTCAAGTTTTTATGGAACCGGGTGAAGAACAGACTGTACGTGATTTGATCAAGTGTATTGCAATTGCATCTGCCAATGATGCAGCTGTGGCAATGGCTGAGTATATTGGTGGATCAGAAGAACAGTTCGTAGATATGATGAATAAAAAAGCAGAAGAGTTAGGTATGAAGAATACAACCTTCAAGAATGCTTGTGGGCTTCATATTGACGGACATCTCTCATCGGCTCATGATGTGGCGCTTATGTCCAGAGAACTGATTACTAAGTATCCAGAGATGAGCAAGACGCTTACGATATGGATGGATAATATCACGCATAGAACCCGAAGAGGTGAATCTCAGTTTGGCCTGACAAATACTAATAAGATGCTCAAATGGTATCCAGGTATCACAGGTCTTAAAACAGGCTATACGCCTGAAGCAAAACATTGTGTGAGTGCGACAGCTACAAGAGATGATTTAGGGCTTATTGCGGTGGTTATGGGATCACAAGATGGCAAAATTCGTTTCCAAGAAGCAGGCAAACTTCTGGATTATGGATTTGCTAATTATACAGTGAAGACAGGACCAAAAGTAGGCGAAGTATTGGCTCAAGCACCTGTTAAGAAAGGTGATAAAGATTTTGTTGAACTGACTATAGAGGATTCGCTTCGTTTTGTACTTCCAAAAGATCAAGCAAAATCTGAAGTGACTTATACAGTAGCTTATGAGGATGAGGTTGTCGCACCTATATACAAAGGACAAAAACTTGGTAAAATCACTTATACATTAAATGGTGAAGTGGTGGGAGAAGCAGACCTAGTGGCAGCATTTGATGTTGGTAAAGCAGGATTTAAAGATATGCTTCCATACACAATTCAAAGATTTTTCAATCTTTCAAACTAAAATTTTGCAAAAGCAGATAATTTTTATCTGCTTTTTGTAGTTTCTAGTCGTACTGGGGCCAGTCACCTATTGCAATATCAAGCAATAACTTATAAACTATTAGGAGTAGGAATTTGAAGGAGAAAATGAATGAATGTTACATTTAAGTTAGAAGATTTCGAAGGACCATTAGATTTGCTACTGTATCTATTGGATAAGAACAAAATGAGCATTTACGATATCGAGATTTCATCCATTACGGATCAATATATGGTCTACATTGATGCCGCCCAAAATGTGCCGATGGAACAGATGAGTGAATTTATCGTGATGGCAGCTACTTTGCTTTATATCAAATCGAAGATGCTCTTACCAAAGCCTGCTAAACAAGAAGAATTGACCGAGGAAGATCCGAGAGAAGAGCTCATACGTAAATTACTAGAATATAAAAAAATTAAGTATGTTTCAGAGGAATTAAGTGAACGACAAAACTTATCAAAAGAATATGCATTTAGAAATCAAGAAATGGTAAACGATATTGAGTGTCCAATGCCGACAATTGAAGATGTTTTAACAGATGTGACATTGGAGCAACTTTATGAGCTCTTTCAAGGACTTCTTAAGCAACAACAAATTGGTCTGAATGAAAAAGAAAAGAAAATTGATTCACAGATTTTAAGAAAGGATACCTATACAATTGAACAGAAAAGTATCTATATCCTCAATTTGGTTGAACTACATGGGTCAGTATCCTTCTTTGAGATCTGTCGTGCTTCCATGCCAAAAGTGGAACTCATAGTAACCTTTATGGCAATATTAGAGTTGGTACATAAGAAGCAGATTCACATTTATCAAGAAGCACCACTAGCAGATATTAAAATGACAAGGGGGACTTTAGACGATGAAGACAGAACTTGAGAGTATTATTGAATCCTTACTTTTCTTTGCAGGTGAAAGTATTCCAAGTAATCGTTTGTGTGATATCTGTAATGCAGAAGAAATTACAATTCACATGGCGGTCTATCGGCTCAACGAAATCTACCTAAAAACCAATAGTGGGTTTGAAATTATTGAAGTAGGCAATGGTTACCAAATGTGTACGGCACCCAAAAATATTGAATATATTCAGCGTTATAAGCAAAAGCCACTTAGAAAACTATTGACACAAGCATTGCTTGAGACATTAGCGATTGTGGCGTATTCGCAGCCAATTACGAAGACACAGATTGAGGATATACGAGGTGTAAGAACAGAGCATGCTATGAGCAAGCTTCTCGAGTATCAACTGATTGAAGAAGTTGGTCGCTTGAATGTAATAGGCAGGCCGATCTTATTTGGTACAACCAATGAGTTTTTAAGGCATTTTGGCTTTAAAACAATTGAAGAACTCCCTAAAGTAAAGGAAGAACTTGTAGAGCGTTTTAAAAAAGAAATCGAAGAAGAGATGAATTATATTGATGAAGATCAAATTGAAATCTCAGAGGCAAAGGAAGATGAATGGTCAGAAGATGTATAAAATGCGGTGTTGTGAGGGATGCTGAAAAATAGAGAAATGAGACGAACAAGGAGATGACAGCATGGTCTTAAGAAGAATCTCACCTATTTTATTAGCAAGCCTGAGCTTAGTGACAACCCTCTATGGTGCCCAGCCAGAAAGCAAAATCTATGGTAAGGGCACTGTTTTAATGGAAAAGGAAAGTAAACGTGTTTTATATGGATACGAGGCTTATAAGCCGCTACCAATGGCAAGTACAACTAAAATTATGACATGTATATTAGCTATTGAGAAAGGAAACCTAGAAGATGTTGTGACAGTTTCTTCTAGAGCTGCACGAGCGCCTAAAGTAAAGCTTGGACTTGAGGTGGGCGAAAAACAGAGGCTGGGTGATTTATTATATTCATTAATGCTTGAATCACACAATGATTCTGCGGTAGCTATTGCAGAGCATATAGGTGGATCTGTGGAGAATTTTTGTCAGATGATGACAGATAAGGCTAAGGAACTTGGTGCAGAGCATACGTGTTTTGAGACACCAAATGGATTAGACTCACAGAATCATTATACATCCCCTTATGATTTGGCACTGATTACTTCCTATGCACTAGATAATCCTAAGTTTGTAGAAATTATTAATACGCCAAATTTAAGTTTACCAACTTCAGAACTTAAAGGAAGTAAAGCACATAGCCTACAAAATAAAAATCGTTTTTTAACTATGTATAATGGTGCAAAAGGGGTGAAAACTGGATATACTTCAAAAGCAGGGCACTGCTTTGTGGGTGCAGTACGGCAAGAAAATATGGATTTGATAGCAGTTTCTCTTGGGGCTGGGTGGAATAAAGACGGGAAGACACGTAAATATACTGATGTTGTTAAGATGATGAAATATGGATATGACAAGTATGATATGTGTCAAATTAGTTTAGATCCTAACGTACGCCGAGAAATAGAAGTTGTTAAAGGAAAAACCAAGTGTTTATCAGTGTATAGTGACGAACAGGTGAAGCTACCACTTACTGATGAGGAAGAAAAAAATGTAACTTGGCAACTTGTGCTGCCGGAATCTATTAAGGCACCTATTCAAAAAGGCACCTGGTTAGGTAATGCACATTTAGTGTCAGACGGAAAGATTCTTAATACGGTTGCACTTTATGCAGGTGAAGATGTCGCTAAGGCGACACTACTTGATCAACTCAAGCAATTTATTAAAGAAAAATTTAACTAAAGATACCAAGGAGGACGGGATTGTTGCGATTACAGAAATTTTTAGCACATGCAGGGATTGCTTCACGACGTAAATGTGAGGAATATATATTAGAAGGTAAAGTAAAAGTTAATGGAGAGGTCATCCGTACATTAGGTACAGTAGTGATGCCAGGAGATGAAGTTTGGTTTGAAAACAGACGTGTAGCGGTGGAAGAAGAACTTGTTTATTATCTCCTCAATAAGCCAATAGGGTATATTACATCTGTGCAGGATGAGAACAACAGAGCAACTGTTGTTGAACTGCTTAGGGATGTGAAAGAAAGAATCTTCCCAGTAGGGCGACTTGATTACAACACATCAGGCTTATTGATTATGACAAATGATGGGGCGCTTACTTATAGTTTGACTCATCCTAAGCATATTGTAAATAAGACTTATACCGCAAAAGTACGAGGACATGTCTCAGAGCAATCTATCAAAAAGCTCTGTGATGGGGTGGTGATTGATGGACGTATGACAGCACCAGCACTTGTTACAATAATCAAAGAAGGTGCAACTAACACGACTTTGAGTATCACGATCCATGAGGGACGTAATAGGCAAGTAAGAAAGATGTGTATGGCTGTAGGGCATGATGTGATAAACCTAAAGCGAACAGCTATTGGTAGACTCCGCCTTGGAGAACTTCAAGTGGGTGAGTATCGTGCACTGACAAAAGATGAAATTCATTATTTAAAAAGGTTAGGTGAAGTAAATGCTTAGACGTGAAATGACTTTTAATGCGCAGTGGCTCATCAAAGAGCATCTAGCGTGTCATTCACGATCACATTTAGTGGCTATGGACGGTACCCTTGGAAAAGGGGCTGACATGGCCTTTTTATGTGGTCTTGAACAGGTGGAACAAGTATGGGGATTTGACATTCAAGAAGATGCCATTAAAATGAGTAAGGCACAGGTCGGACAGAGCAAGAAAGAAGTGCATTTTGTACACGATTCGCATCACCTATTAGATACATACATTACAAGTCCGATAGATATTGCAATGTTCAATTTGGGCTACTTGCCAACAGGTGATAAAACAATTGTAACGCAGAGTGAAACAAGTTTGATTGCCATTCAAAAGGTTATGAATCAGCTTGCTCCTGGGGGGATTATGACGGTATTGACCTATCCGGGGCATGAGGAGGGGATGACTGAACATTGCGTGATTCGACAGTTCATGAAAGAAGTTAAAGAGAAGAGATTTGAAATATTCAATATTTCAAAACAAAATGTCAAAAAACCATGTCCTGAGGTATTTATAATTTTAGGTTAATGAATAAAAAATAAATTATAAATTATATTCCGACTAGTTAAAAAGCTTGTTTATTTTCTGATACTTTGATACAATTAAGACAGCTATTTTCCACTTTGCTTTAAAATTTGTTAAATGGAGGGTATGAAATGAGCACTTTAGAAAAACTATCAGAATTAGAAGCTCGAAGGCTAGCAATCGAAACAGGACAAACAGCTGCTAGAAAACGGATTACACAGCTTCTTGACGCGAATAGTTTCGTTGAGATGGGGGCATTTGTTTCAAACAGAAGTACAGCCTTTAACATGAAAGGTCAAAATACACCGGCAGATGGGGTCATTTGCGGTTATGGGACAGTAGGGGGACAACTTGTATATGTCTATAGCCAAGACAGCTCAGTAATGGGTGGTGCAATCGGTGAGATGCATGCAAAAAAAATTGTTAAGACGTATTATGAAGCAGTAAAAGTAGGAGCGCCTATTGTAGGATTTTTAGATACAGCAGGGATCCGATTACAAGAACAAGTAGATGCACTTGAGGGATTTGGTCAAATCTTTAGCGCAGTTGCGGGTGCTAATGGTATGATTCCTCAAATCACAGCTGTATGTGGTGACTGTGGTGGAGGTGCATCTTTTGTTGCAGGTATGTCAGATTTTGTATTAATATCTCAAAAGAATGGACAGTTATTCCTTAATAGTCCAAATACATTTGAAGATAAAAAAGCATCATTTGATACAGTAGCCAAAGCAGCAGTACATCTTGAACAAAGTGGTATTGCAACATTTGGTGCGGATACAGAAGAAGAATTAGTGATGCAGATCAAACAGCTTCTTAGCTATTTGCCAAATAACTGCGATGAGCAGGTGCCATGCTATGAATGCACAGATGATCTGAATCGTGTGGAAATGGGTCTTAATACATATGATTTCGATACACAATCTGTTTATGAGCTTCTTGCTACCGTAGTGGATGAAGGGCGTGTGCTGGAACTTTCACAAGGATATGGAGAAAATACCTTTGTAGGATTTGGAAGACTTAACGGGAGTACAGTAGGTTTTATTGCCTATAAGAATCCTATGATGGGCTATGCGGATTTGAAGAAAGTAACAGATTTTGTTCAGAAATGTGAAAGATTTAACATCCCGATTGTGACTTTTACAAATGTTGAAAGGTTTGAATCAACAGTAGAATCTGAAAGACTAGGGATTATCAAAGAGGCATCTGCCCTTACAAAAGCATTTGCAAATGCAAATGTACCTAAAATTAATGTAATTTTGAAATATGCTTATGGAAGTGCCTATGTGATGATGAATAGTAGTGCATTAGGCGCTGATTATGTCTATGCATGGCCTACAGCGCAAATCGCAACGATGAATAGCGAGAGTGCTGTGCGGATCATGTATCGTGATGAAATTGCGCGTGTAGATGTGGCAGCAGATTTCATTGCAGAACAAGTTGCAGTATTTGAAGAAGAGGTGAGTAGTGCTTACGCGGTGGCAGCAAGAGGCTATATTGATGATATCATTGAACCAGCAGCTACACGCAAACATTTGATTGCAGCGCTTGAAGTGCTATTTACGAAGCAAAGATGATAAAAGTAACTGAGTATAGGGTAGGTGAACATTATGAGTGAAAGAATAGCAGCATTCGTTGATGGACTCAGTACTTTCTTGATCGGTGTGTCAATGGTGTTTGTGGCGTTGGTATTACTCATTCTCCTTATCAATATCGTAGGGAAACTTGTTGCGAACTTGGAAAACAGAAAGGCCGCACAAACACTGAGTAAACCAGATGCAACACCACAGGTGGTCAGTGAGCTGTCAGAACCAGTGGTCAGTGCGTCAGAATGCGTAGATGAATTAGAACTAATTGCAGTCATCACCGCAACAATCGCGGCAAGCTTAGGGACAACATCGGACAAATTACAAGTACGTTCATTAAGAAAGGTTGAAAGACGACCTAGAACATTTTAGGAAAAGTTAAGGGGGATAATCATGAGAAAATTTCAAGTAACAGTCAATGGTAATACATATGAGGTAGAGGTAGAAGAGCTAGGAGCAGGTGCGCCAAGTATGGTGAGTGCACCAGTAGTGACAACACCGGTTGTTGCAGCACCACAAAAAGTTGTAGCACCAGTACCAGTGGCACAACCAAAGGCTGTAGGCCAAGGTGTACAAGGGGCAAACAAGGTAGTTGCACCAATGCCAGGTAAGATTGTAGATCTGAAAGTCAAAGTAGGGCAACAAATTAATGAGGGAGATCTTGTTGCCATTTTAGAAGCCATGAAAATGGAGAATGAAATTTTTGCTACAGCAGGCGGGACAGTAGCATCTGTTAATGTGAGTGCAGGTAACATGGTTGAAGCAAACGACGTGATTGTATCAATCAACTAGTAGGAGATGATGCATTGCAAAAGACCCAATAAGGTGCGCGTGTACTATTGGATGCAATCGCATTTACAAAGGGGGAAATAAAGATCATGAATATAGGCAGTGTTTTTATGGAGTCAATTCAGAACTTCCTTCTCAGTTCAGGATTTGCTCATTTAGATTGGAAATATGTGGCTATGATTTTGATTGCATTTGTATTGCTTTATTTAGCCATTGCAAAAGGGTTTGAACCACTCTTGCTTGTACCTATTGCGTTTGGAATGTTAATGGTTAACTTACCAGAGGTAGGTATTACGGCCAAACCAATTGCGGATGCAGCTGCAGGTAAAGATATTCCTGGAGGATTGCTTTATTACATAGGAATGGGAAAAGATTTAGGGATTTTCCCACCACTTATTTTTATTGGAGTAGGTGCAATGACGGACTTTGGTCCACTTATTGCCAATCCCAAAAGCTTACTATTAGGTGCAGCAGCACAGCTGGGTATTTTTGTAGCTTTCCTAGGCGCACTGCTCCTAGGGTTTACACCATCTGAAGCAGCATCCATAGGGATTATTGGGGGGGCAGATGGCCCAACTTCAATTTTCGTTGCAACAAAGTTAGCACCTCATTTATTAGGTGCAATTGCCGTTTCAGCCTACTCTTACATGGCACTCGTGCCTGTTATTCAACCACCAATAATGAAACTTTTTACAACAAAAGAACAGCGTATGATTAAGATGGAACAGTTACGTCCAGTCTCTCGTACAGAAAAAATTCTTTTCCCAATTATTGTAACAGTAGCTGTTTCATTACTCTTGCCTTCAGCAGGTACATTAATCGGTATGCTGATGTTTGGTAACCTTCTCAAAGAAGCAGGGTCTACAATGAGACTTGCGGAGGTAGCAAGTAATGCGATGATGTCAATTATTACAATTCTTTTAGGGCTTTGTGTGGGGGCATCTACAAGTGCTGACAAGTTCCTGAATATGCAAACATTAGGCATTTTATTCTTAGGATTATTTGCGTTTATAGTGGGTACGACTGGTGGTGTATTGTTTGGAAAGATTATGTATTACGTCAGTGGTAAAAAAGTCAATCCACTTATTGGTGCAGCAGGTGTATCCGCCGTACCAATGGCAGCACGTGTGGTTCAAAAAGTAGGACAGTCAGAGAATCCTACGAACTTCCTGCTCATGCATGCGATGGGACCAAACGTAGCAGGCGTAATCGGCTCAGCAATTGCAGCAGGTGTATTATTATCAATTTATGGCTAATAAGGAGGTTATCATGTCAACAATTCAACCGAAACCAGTTAAAATTATGGACACAACTCTTCGTGACTCCCATCAATCACTGATTGCAACACGTATGACGACAGAAGAGATGCTTCCAATTCTATCTAAAATGGATCAAGTAGGTTTTCACGCATTAGAAGTATGGGGTGGCGCAACATTTGATGCATGTCTACGCTTTTTAAAAGAGGATCCGTGGGAACGCTTACGTAAAATTAGAAATGAAGCTAAAAATACTAAGCTTCAAATGCTCTTTAGAGGACAGAATATCTTAGGGTACCGTCATTATGCAGATGATGTGGTGGAGTATTTTGTCCAAAAAAGTATTGCGAATGGTATTGATATTATACGTATTTTTGATGCACTCAATGATATGCGTAATCTTGAAACTGCAGTTAAGGCAACAAATAAAGAAGGTGGACATGCACAGGTTGCCATCTCTTATACACTTAGTGAAGTCCATACATTAGAGTACTGGGTAAAACTCGCCAAAGAAATTGAAGAGATGGGTGCAAACTCCATCTGTATTAAAGATATGGCAGGCCTTTTGGTACCTTATGAAGCAGAACGACTTGTAGGGGCACTCAAAAAAGCTGTGAATCTGCCAATTCAGCTACATACACATTATACAAGTGGTGTGGCAGCGATGACCTATCTCAAGGCTGTAGAAGCAGGCTGTGATATTATTGATACAGCGATGTCACCTTTTTCAATGGGTACATCACAGCCTGCAACAGAGGTGCTTGTAGAAACGTTTAGGGGCACACCTTATGATACTGGGTTTGATCAGAAACTACTCAGTGAGATTGCAGAGTACTTTAGACCGATGCGTGAAAAAGCATTAGATACAGGATTAATGAATACAAAGGTATTGGCAGTAGATATTAATACACTGCTTTATCAAGTGCCAGGTGGCATGCTTTCGAATCTTGTATCTCAGCTCAAGGAACAAAAGGCAGAAGATAAATTTTACGAAGTACTTCAAGAGATTCCAAGAGTACGTGCAGATTTTGGTTACTTGCCACTTGTAACACCTACAAGTCAAATTGTAGGGACGCAGGCGGTGCTGAACGTATTAGCAGGTCAGCGTTATAAAATGGTATCAAAAGAGTCAAAGGGGATTGTACGCGGGGAGTATGGTATGACGCCTGTTCCAATCAGTGATGCGTTTGCAAAAACAATTATTGGAAATGAAAAACGCATTACATGTCGTCCAGCGGATTTGTTAGAACCAGAACTCCACAAACTAGAAAAAGAAATGGCGATCTATAAACAACAAGATGAAGATGTGCTTTCCTATGCGCTCTTCCCACAGGTTGCGACAGAATTTTTCAAGCATCGTGAAGCGGTTACTTCAAAAATCGATCCGGCCAAAACCGATTTAGTGAATAAAACATATCCCGTTTAAGGCGTAGAAAGGGCACCTTCGTGAAAGGTGCCCTTTTTGTATACGTGTATAAAAGTAAATTTTAGGCAATTATAATTAAAATGATAAAAAAACATGTAATATAATTCTATGGAAATTACAATTTGACGTTGTCAAAACGAAAATATATTATATAATTATACTAGGTGTTAGTCTGACTATACGGATGGTGAAAGGAAAGCAACATGAAGAAAAATGATTTAATTCAAAGAATTAAAACAAATATGCCCAAATTGAGTAAGGGGCAAAAATTAATTGCTAATTATATTCTTGAGCATTATGAGAAAGCTGTATTCTTAACAGCAGCAAGATTGGGTACAATCGTTGGTGTAAGTGAATCAACAGTGGTTCGTTTTGCAAATGAACTAGGTTATGATGGTTACCCTAAGTTTCAAGAAGCATTAGAAGAGCTTGTGAAAAGTAAACTGACTGCAATGCAGCGCCTTGAGGTTACAACGGATCGTATTGATACCAATCATCTATTAAGAAGTGTTTTGCAGACAGATGAAGAAAAAATTAGAGATACACTAGAACTTGTAGATGAAGCAGCTTTTGATGGTGCAGTTGATAAGATCATACAAGCGAAAACAATTTATGTATTAGGTGTAAGAAGCTGTGCAGGACTTGCAAACTTCTTAAGCTTTTATCTTAACATTATTTTTGATAACGTAAAACTTGTAAATACAAATAGTATTAGTGAGATGTTTGAAATTATGCATCGTATTGGACCAGAAGATGTTATTATAGGGATTAGTTTCCCACGTTATTCAAAGCGTATTCTGAAAGCACTTGAATTTGCACAGAGCAAAAAAGCTACAGTGATCGCGATTACAGATAGTCAAATCTCACCACTTGCACAATATGCACACTATAGTTTGCTTGGTAAGAGTGAGATGATCTCATTTGTGGATTCGTTGGTTGCGCCGCTTAGTATTATTAATGCAATTATTGTAGCAATTAGTCTTAAAAAGAAGAATGAAATTGCTGCAAACCTCGAAAATCTTGAGAATATATGGATGGAGTATGAGGTGTATGATGATACAAGAGATGCGATGGGATCACCAACACAAATGATGCAACAAGGACAGATTACAAAAGAAAAATGTGACTAATACTAAAGGGGGAGCGGTATGAATTGTTTTGTGATTAGAGGAGCCATTACAGTGGCATGTAACACAAAGGAAGAAATTTTAGAGGGAGCAACAGTGCTTCTTGATGCAATCATCGCTGCCAATGACTTAGTGCAAGATGAAATGATTCAAGTGCTTTTTACAGCAACAAAGGATCTCGATGCAGTTTATCCAGCAGTCGCTGCAAGAACACTTGGTATTACAGATGCAGCACTGATGTGTATGCAGGAGATGTATGTGGAAGGTTCACTTGAAAAATGTATTCGAGTGGCGGTAATGTGTCAGGGGAAACTGACTCAGAAAACAGTTAAACATTGCTATTTGAGAGAAGCACAAAAATTACGTCCGGATTTATTAACAAAATAAGGAGGCCTTAAGAATGGCAATTTTTTCTATAGCAATTGATGGACCAGCAGGTGCTGGAAAAAGTACGATTGCAAAAGAGATCGCAAAAAAATTAGAATGTACTTATATTGATACAGGTGCAATGTATCGTACAGTAGGATATTATTGTATTAAAAAAGGTATTGATTATACGGATGAGACACTTGTGAGTGATGCGATGGCACATATTCATATTGATCTGAGATATGAGGGTGTGACTCAACGTATTTTTCTCAATGGTGAAGATGTGAGCGAGGCAATTCGTACCCAAGAGGTAGCAACATCTGCATCAAAGGTAGCTACTTTTTCAAAAGTAAGAGAAGCACTTGTAGCGATGCAACGCGGGCTTCAAACCAAACAATCTATTGTGATGGATGGGCGAGATATCGGAACAGTAGTGCTACCAAATGCGACACTTAAGATTTTCCTCACAGCATCGGCGCAGGAACGTGCAAAGAGACGTTTAATGGAATACGAAGGAAAAGGTATTGTAGCAGATTTCCAGACCCTTCTTGAAGAGATTAAACAACGTGATCATCAAGATTCAACAAGAGAAGTGTCACCATTATGTCAAGCAACTGATGCAATCGCTATTGATACAACATGCCTGAGCATTGATGCGATTGTTGAGCGTATTATTCAGCTTTTAGAGGCACAGAAATAGGAGTGAAATTATGAAAGTCATCATTGCGGAAACAGCAGGTTTTTGTTTTGGAGTAAAACGGGCAGTAAATCTTGCCTTTCAGACAGAAAGTATAGGAAGGACGTATACTCTAGGACCAATCATCCATAACGACACGGTGATTGATGAACTGAAGGAAAAAGGTATTTCACCTATTGAACAGGTTGGTGATGAGCAGATCGATACACTCATTATCAGGGCACATGGGGTAACACCGGATGTTTACGAGGTGGCCAAGCAAAAGCAGATCACAATTGTGGATGCAACATGCCCTTATGTGACTAAAATCCATAAACTAGTAGCACGATATGCAAATCAAGGCTACGAAGTCATTCTTGTTGGGGATGCAAAGCATCCAGAGATTATAGGGATTGACGGATGGGCAGCAGGTGGTTGTCACATTGCAAAGAATCTTGAAGAAATGAAAAGCTGGGAACTCGACCTTAATAAGAAATACTTACTTGTATCACAGACCACATATAAGAAAGCTGTAGTGGATGAGATGATAACATATCTTGAAGCTGGAAACTATGATGTGAAGTTTATTAATACAATTTGTAGTGCAACAGATGAGAGACAAAGTGAAGCTGCAAAAGTTGCGAGAGAAGTAGATGCTATGGTGGTAATTGGAAGTCAGTATAGTTCAAATACACAGAAACTCTTTGAAATTTGTAAGAGTTATTGTAAGACCACTGTGTGTATATCTACAGCAAAAGAACTAATGCCAGAAATGGTGGCGGGTGCACAAGTAGTTGGCGTAACAGCAGGTGCGTCAACACCTGATAATGTGATTCAAGAAGTTATTGAAACATTAGAGCGTTGGTAAAATCCTTTCTAGGGGGAGCATATGGATTACAGTGAGTTTAAAAAAAGTGTTTTACAGTTGACAGCAATTGATTTAAATGCTTACAAAGAAAATCAAATGAAAAGGCGTATTGATGCGATTATACGCAAGTATCATTGCCAAGGCTACAGTGAGTACATTGCACTTCTAAAAAAGGATTCTGTACGATTTGAGGAATTTGTGGCTTATCTCACCATTAATGTGTCTGAGTTTTTTAGAAATCCGTCACAGTGGGAAACACTAGAAAAAGAAATTTTCCCGTTACTTCTTTCCAAGAATCGTGTGCTTAAAATATGGAGTGCGGCATGCTCAACAGGAGATGAACCCTATTCGTTAGCAATGGTACTTTCCCAATTTATTCCCCTAAATCAGATTAAAATTTGGGCGACAGATCTTGATAAGGATGTGTTGGAAAAGGCACGTAAAGGTGTATATATTGACAAACATGTGCTCAATATACCTGACAGTTTTCGGAATAAATTTTTGCTACAAAGAGGGAATGACTATGAAGTTACACCCGAGATCAAACGCTGTATTACTTTTGAGCAACATAATCTTTTGAAGGATCCTTATCCAAAAAATATGGATTTGATTGTCTGTCGTAACGTACTCATTTACTTTACTGAGGAGGCTAAGGCAGAAATCTATCATAAGTTTAGTCAGTCGTTGAGTTCGGATGGTATTTTATTTGTAGGAAGTACCGAACAAATTATATCTGCACAAAAATATGGCCTAGAGCCATATCGTGTGTTTTTCTATCAAAAAATGAAAACCCAAGGATAGTGTCTATCCTTGGGTTAAATATTTGCATGCTTTTTGGTGAAGTTGGGTAAAATCGGTCACTTCATCAAGGGGCAGGTAGATCCGATAGTCGGCATCGACCCACTGAGTTCTCTGTTCTTTAGAGCGCTGAAGTAGAGAAAGTGCAAGATGTTCTTGGGTGAGAAAGCAACGTGCTTGGCTCACCTTTTCTTTCATTGAAGAAGGAAAGAATTGTGCAATAGACTTATGAATGATCTGACGTTCACTCGGAATATAGACATAATCTTTAGCAGGGTAGAGATAGCGCCTCAAGGTAAGTTTCTCTGCTTTAAAAGACAAAGTTAGTGTGTCAGAATAAATAGCTAACGTTAATGGACCAAAGTCAAAGAAGCAGTCCAGTGAATCGGTGAGGGTGAAAGAATACTCAAGTGTAACACTCTCGGTTAATTTTGAACCTACCGGTACTTGGCGTGTAAGGGACATTACAAAACGATAGAGTAGATAGAGTTTTGTAAGACCCAAAAGTTCCTCTTGATTGTGTGCTTTGAGCACACTTGCATAGGTGCAGTGTGCGGACTGCTCAATCAATAATTTACCCAGCTTTGCAAGGTTGCGCCCAGAAGTTTGTGTTTGACGCACATAACCTAGAGCCGACTCGATTTGGTCACGTGTTTCATAACCACAACTTTTTAAACGTTTAAAAAAAGGCGTTTTACGTAAGGTAATGACTTTTATTTGCTGTAAGAAATATATAGGTAATCCATGGTGGTGCAATCTTGCACACAAGAAGTCGATGTCAAAGTTTTGGTAGACATAGAGTGTTTGACAGCTAGCAAGTTGTTCGCTAAAGAATACCAAAAGGTCTTGTTCAGGAAAGTCCTTAGAGCAAGTTTTCTGGACAATTTGATTAGTCTTAGTACAATAAAAACCAATACAGACGATTTGATCATGGTCTTTACTTAGACCAGTGGTTTCAAGATCAAGTAAGCATGAGCCATCTGGCGGAAGCATTAGGCCTCGCCTCTTTCCTTGGTGATCATATGAGGGAGGCTCAGGTCAAGACCAAAGTAATTACTTAGAATGTCATAGTCAGCTTGGGCCTTTGGATCAACACTTTTGGATGAACGAACGGCTTTGATAAGGATGTTCTTTGGCGTATGCTGCATATCGATAAACTCAGAAACAGAAACTTTATAACCCTCTGCTTCTAATTTTTGTGCACGGAGACCATCTGTAATGAGTGATGCGATCTTTTCCTTTAGGATACCATGTTTGAGCAGTGGCTCAAAAGTAGGATTTACAATTTGTGTGGCGCACTCATGTTGGCAGCAAGGTACTGCTAAGATAACTTTTGCATCCCAATTAATGGCCTTGGCAAGAGCTGCATCTGTAGCGGTATTGCATGCGTGGAGAGAGACTACCATATCAATTCTTTTATTTGTTGTGTAATGTCCGATGTCGCCAATTTGGAATTTGAGATCAGAAAAACCAAGTTCTGTGGCAAGGGTATTACAAAATTGAATGACGTCTTCTTTGAGATCAAGGCCTACAATCTCAACATTTTTACCAAGACGTTCTTTAAGATAATGGTACATGGCAAAAGTAAGATAAGATTTACCACAGCCAAAGTCAATGACGCGTACTTGATCTTCACCAAGCTCTGGAATGACTGAGGCAATTGTTTCAAGATATTTATTGATTTGTTTGTACTTGTCATATTTGGTTGGCTTGATTTTTCCTTCTAAATCCATGATTCCAAGACGCTTGAGAAAACCATGAGATCCTTCATGATCTAGAATATAAGTTTTTGTACGGTTATGTGTGATTGCAACGGGTTTTGTCTTGGTAGCAGCGGTTTTTTTGATGGTAGCACCCCCTTTTTTATTAACAAGTGCTTGATAATCATGAGTTGATGTAAAAAGTTGTACTTGCTTGTAGCCTAAACAGTGGGTTTTGATGTAGCCAATAGCGTCTGTGAGTGCCACATTATTATGAAATTCTTTATTGTCTTTTAAGCTTGCAAACTGAATCATCACTGTTTGTGAGATCATCACAGGTTTACAAGAAACCTTTTTATATTCTTCTGATTTGAGCCTTGGATTACTGAAGACACAACTAATAAAAGTATCTTCTGTCAGTGCTTGCTCAAAAATGCCGAGTAACTTATCCATATTTTACACTCCTATTGTTTGAAATAGTTTTATGATACTACGAAAAAGCAGTATGTGCAACTGCTTGCCTATGTTATAATAACTCTTAAAGTGAGGTGAACACATGTTTGATAAAGATTGGGAAAGTCTCAATGAAAGCCAAAGACAAGCGGTTATAACGATTAACGAAAATAGTTTGGTTCTTGCACCTGCAGGGACGGGTAAGACCAAGGTCATTGCTATGCGTACTGCACATATGATTAGACAAGGCGCTTTGCCAACAAGTATACTGTGTTTGACCTTTACAAACAAGGCTGCAAAAGAAATGGAAGAACGTATTAGGGGGTATGTGCCAGATGCAGTAGATGCACTGACCATTAAGACATTTCATTCTTTTTGCTATGAGATTATCGGCCTTGAACGGGATGCATCCCATTTTACGTTTCCTTGTACCATTGTAGATGAAGCAGATGCAGCAGTATTATTGCAACGTATTGCGCAGCATTTGATGCCAACAGAAAGTATCGATGATAGTTTATTATTAGGATTTGTAGAAAATACCAAACGCTATAGCTTAGAACGCGATGTAGAGGAGCGATACGACTACTTAGAAGTCGCATCAGATTTTGTCAAGCAAGCGGGTCATCAGCATCCTGTACTTGTACGGTTTGGGGGAGAAATTTTGAGGCACTATCAGAATTACCTCAAACAAAACAATAGCGTCGATTTTATGGACTTGATCGTTGAGGCGACTTATCTGTTAGAGCAACCAGAAGTGGCAAAGCGGTGGCAGTCACGTTATCAGATGATCCAAGTAGATGAGGTGCAAGACACCAGTAAACGTGAGTATCATATTATTAAGATTTTAGCGGAGACAAATTGCATTGCACTCTTTGGAGATTTTAATCAAACAATCTATGAGTGGCGTGGTTCAGCACCACAGGAAATGCTCAGCGATTATAAGGAGCAGTTTGCACCTGTACAAATCCAATTGACCCAAAATTACAGAAGCACACAGGTACTCCTCAAAGCAGCAAATAACTTTATTAAAAATGCCTTACGTGAACCGATGCAGTGTGAAGCCATGATTGGTGAGATTGGTGCGCCTATAGAGGTGATGGTGGCACAAAACAAACGCCACGAGCAGCAAGCAATTGCTACCTCAATCAAGAAATACCACATGGGATCTCTCGGTGAGACTGCGATCTTAACACGTACGAATGGCTATGCCAAAGACATATATAAGGTGCTTACAGCAAATGGTATACCGTGCATCAAAGTAGATACGATACGTCTGTTTAGGAAACCAGAGGTAAAGGCGGTACTTTCATTTTTTCACTATGGTGTGAATAAGCGTAACAGTATGGCATTAGAACGTATGTTAACGCAACCGATTATAGGGGTTGAAGGGTGGCTCTTAAAAGAAATCAAACGTGGTAAGAAGTATTACATGGCACTACACGATTGGTTAGAAACTGATAGCGAAGATCCTTACCAAAAACTTTTCAAGAGCTTTTATGGGCAAGATGTGGTGGTACTTGATGTAGAAAGTACAGGGCTTGATACAACTACGGATGAAGTCATTCAGATTGCGGCAATTCGCTATGGAAGTAGGGGGGTACAAGAAAAGATAGACGTATTATTAAGACCAACATGCAGTGTAGGTGATTCTGAAAAAGTACATGGATTTACAGATGAAGTGTTGCAAAAAGAAGGACTAGATCCTGTAGATGCTTTAAGACAGCTACAACTTTTTGTAAACAAATCAGTTGTAGTGGGGCATAATATCAAATATGATATGGACATTTTGCAAAGTATGTATCACCGTTATGAACAAGAGCCACTCAATATCACAAAGGTCTATGATACGCTGGATCTTGCAAGGAAAGTATGCCCGGGGCTTGCAGATTACAAGTTGGCAACATTAGCAGCGCTGGTAGAGACATCAGCAACACCAAATCATAATGCTTTTTATGATATTTTAGCTACAGCAGAAGTAATGGGTTATTTGATTGGTCACCTTGAGGGCAAAAGTAACGAGCGCCTGGGTGCCATTGAACAGTATTATCCTTATGTGATGCCTTATAAAGATCAAGTGGAAAGTATGATGGACACCATCATGACACAAACTACGTATGAAAGTCTCGAATATTTGATGAATGAATGTGGCTTCAAAGAAGGGCTTGATCATGAAGCGGTGGGGAATCTGAGAGAGCTTTATCGCGTGATGAAGGGGCTCTATGAACCAAAACACTCCCATTATGATAATATGGTTAAGCTTCTCGCATTTACATCCCTTCATTATAGTGAGATTGAGCAAAGTGATTTGTTTAAAAATAAAGTACCCATTATTACAGTGCATCAAGCAAAAGGTTTAGAGTTTGAAAATGTCTACATTGCAGGATGTAATGAGGGACTTTTTCCACTTAGACGAAGTGTTGAAGGTGGGCTGCTTCAAGAGGAAAAGCGGCTGTTCTATGTAGCAATGACTCGTGCGAAGTCTAAGTTGTATCTCAGTTATGACGGGAGTCGTAAGATGAGTTATTTTGTAGAAGATATAGGGGAAGATTTTAAAAAATATAGTCAAACTTTGTAATTATGTGTATAATGAAAACTAACACGAGCCTAGGAGGGTATGAATGAACGATACAAAAGATTTTACACTCATTAAGATGGAAAAACAAAAGAGAATTGCACTTGTAGCCCATGATAATAGAAAAGCAGATATTGTGGAGTGGGTAAAGGTTAATAAAGATAAATTAGGAAAACACTTCTTATGTGGAACAGGAACAACTGCAAAGATTCTTGCTGAAGAGACAGAGTTGCCAATTACTGCATTTAATAGTGGACCACTTGGTGGGGACCAACAAATTGGATCAAGAATTGTAGAAGGAAATATTGATTTTATGATTTTCTTCTGGGATCCACTTGCAGCACAACCACATGATCCAGACGTAAAAGCACTTTTACGTATTGCTGCGTTATATGATATTCCTGTAGCAAGCAATCAATCGACAGCAGATTTCTTACTCACATCACCACTTATGGAGCAAGAGTATGATCGTAAAATTATTGATTATGCAAAACGCATCAAGATGCGTACAGAGGGCTACAAAGCAGGTGAACAACTTTCTTAGTACAAAAAGAGCCAATCCTATCGGGGATTGGCTCTTTTTGTGTGGCTAGAGATGATTTGATCAGCAGCAAGACGTGCACTTTCCATAACAATAGAAATGCCATTGCCAGGGTGAATATTACAACCTACAAAATACAGACCATGGATACTGGGAACGGATACTTGTGGTCTCAGCGCCATAGATTGGGTAAATGTATGTGCAAGTCCAAAAGCACAGCCATCCGTGTAGTGATAGTCTTTGAAAAAGTCATAGGGGGTAATGGCTTTTTCAAAAAGGATATGTTCGGAGAGTGATGTAAGGCCTGTAATTTCCTCAAGGCGATGTATAATCTGAAGTTTGAGTGGATCAAACACTGTAGGTGAATGGCTGTAATGGTTCTTCAAATGAGGTACTCTAACAAGCACATGAAAAGAAACATGACCGCTAGGCGCAGTGAATGTCTCATCGACTGCAGCGGGATAATAAATATAGAGCGGTGCCTCATGGGGAATAAGTTCCTCATCAAAGGTTTGAATCATTGCTTGACGAAAGTCATGAGGTAAAGCAAGATTATGAAGGCCTAAATGAGGGAGTGGCTGATCACAAACTAACCTCAGAATATAAACTCCGGTAGAACTTTTGAGGGTTTTGAAGCGTAGAGGATGCATGAGGTGATACCTAATTGTCTTGGGGATTAACTTGGTGTAGGCGTAACGATAGTCAGTAGCAACAACAACACAATCAGCACGGTCTGTTTGAGCACCAACACGTATCCCAACTGCATGGTTGTGAGAAAAAAGAATTTCTTTAACGGGTGTGCCAAGATAGAGTTTACCACCCAGTTCTGTAAATAATTTGACTAAGGCATCTGTATAGGCGGACAATCCTCCTTTGATATGAGAGAGACTATCAAGCTGAATGACTGCAGGGATAGCGGTATAAATGTTAGGTGATTTATAAGGTGTATATCCCATAAATAAAGTTTGAAAGAGTAAAGTATCTCTTAAAACCTGATCGGGGATGAGAGATGTCAAGTAGTGTGAAGCAGAAGAACACGTATGAAGCCGATAAGTATGATAGAGTAATGTCGGTGAGCAGAGCGTAATTGGACTAGCAAAACGACGCTTTAACAGATACTTCTGTGCATTGCTATAGCGTGCACTTGTTTGATTGAGAAAGTGCAAATAGCCTTTTAGGCTACGAGGAAAGTGATTTGCGATCATAGAAAGCAGTGCAGTTGGCTCCGTTGGAAAAGCAAAGGGCGCCTGAGACTTAGGAAAAACACGAAAAGTTTCTTGAAGTGGCACTTGCGTGTAATAATTTGAAGGATTTCTATCACAGTTTTTAAAAATGTCACTATAGCTATCGGGACTAATCATAATAGAAGCAGATCCATCAAAGGGATAGTTTTGGTGAAAAACTGTGTGTACAACACCACCAGCAAAATGATTTTTTTCAAAAATATGCACGTCAAAACCTGCATATTGTAGACGAATACCTAAATTTAAGGCGCCAATACCGGCGCCTATTATTTGGATTTTTTTCATAAACATCATCCTTTGAAGCGTAAATTCATGTAATATTTGAGTGCTTTTACATCACAGGGACTATGACCATAGCGCATAGGAAGTTCTAGTTTGCTACTAGAGAGGACACTTTTATAATGGGAAAAAGTCTTAAAGGATGCATAGCCATGGTAAGCACCTAGTCCGCTATAACCAATACCGCCAAATGGAAGGTTCAAATCAGTAAGGTGCATGATTGTGTCATTGATGCATCCACCACCAAAAGTTATATGACGGAGCATATACTCAATACGCAGTTTATCCTCACTAAAAATATAGGTAGCAAGTGGTTTTGGAAAGCGATTAATGGTTTGAAAAGCTGTTTGTAGTTTTGTAAAAGGAATTACAGGGAGAATAGGGCCAAAAATTTCATCCTGCATACAATTGTCTTGCAATGAAGTAGGGTAAAGCACAGTAGGTTCTATGAAGTGTGTATGGCTCTCAAAGTGGCCTCCCATAATAACCGTATCTTCGTTGATACAGTTCATCAGTCTGACAAAATGTTTTTCATTAATAATGTGAGTCATTTGAGTAGGGTCGGGATAAAGCTGGTGAATTGCTTCCCGAAGTTTGACAAGGAAGGCTTCAGCCACGCTTTCGTGAATCAAGATGTAGTCAGGTGCGACACAAGTTTGGCCTCCATTCATGAATTTTCCCCAAGCAATTCGTTTGGCGGCAAGGTCAAGATCAGCAGTATAATCTACGAGTGTTGGATTTTTGCCACCAAGTTCCAATGTGATAGGAATCAGATGGTGTGAGGCAGCAGCCATCACTTCTTTGCCAACCTCTGTACTTCCTGTAAAGAAAATATAATCCAGAGGCTGTTTGAGAAGTGCGCGTGCAGTGTGTACATTCCCTGTAATACTATCGACCAGATAGTTTGGGAATGTATCACGGACCAAGTTCTGGATTACCTTGTTGGTATGTGGTGTATATTCTGAGAGTTTGAGTATCACACAATTTCCCGCGGCAATTGCACCGATAAGTGGTGAAAAAGCCAGTTGGAAAGGATAATTATAAGGTACAAAAATACTACAGACACCATAAGGTTCGGGAATTTGACTACTGAAGCTACCAAGAAGTGGCAATCTGCTAGGGCGAGTAGTTGGCTTGACCCATTGCCCCATATGGCGTAATGTGTAATCTAATTCATCTAAAACGGTGAAAAGTTCTGTACGATAAACTTCAGCAGCAGGCTTGTGTAAATCTAGATAGAGTGCAGTAATGAGTGCCTGCTCATAGCTGAAAATTTGTTTTCTAAGTTTTTTAAGATAAAAACGACGAAACTTCAAGTCGTAAGTACGTTTGCTATGAAAAAAACGATGCATATATTGGATTTGATCCGTAAGATCCTTCATGAGTCACCTCGAAATCTAGCTTGATGAAATTACCAAGTACACGCAAACCTTGCGCTACCATTTGGTCTTGGGAATTGCAAATGTTTGCTTATTATAATCTCGTGTGGGCAGCACATAATAAGCTTACACACACATCAAAGAGGGGGATTGAAAATGAAACAAAAATTATTGACAATACTTCTATCTATGATTATGGTATTTAGCGCACCAATTTATGCAAATGAAAAAGAAAAAGAACCCATACCGGGACGAGCCATTTTTGTAATGGCTCCGGACTACCCTATTCATGTACAGTCAAAGAATATCACAGCACAGGAAAATTATCTTCATGTAAATATGAAAACACCTCAAATTAAGGGATTGAAAAATCGGTCTTTTGAAAAAGAACTTAATAAGAAACTGTTAGAAGACGCCAAATTAAGTCAAAACAAGATGAGTCAATCGGCAACGGCTGCACGCAAACAGTCAAAAAACGTAGGTTCACAACTCAAAAGTTATGAACTCATCCGGGACTTTACCATCAAAGCAACAGCAGAACCATATGTGGTCATTGGTATTTTTGAATATAGATATACTGGTGGCACACATGGAATGGCTCAGCAAAAATATGTAGTTATTGATAAAGATAGGCAGAAACTCATAGAGTTAAAAGATTTATTCAAGGAAGGCGTAGATTATGAGACAGTCCTCGCTGGAGAGATTATCAAACAAATACCGCATAAAAAGGCATCGGGTGTTGTCTTTGTAGAACAAGCGGGTGGACTTGAAAAAGTAGCGCACGATCAAAATTTCTACATTAATGAAAAAGGTGAGCTTGTTCTTGTGTTCAATATTTATGAAGTTTCCCCTTATGTATCCGGCACGATTGAATTTGTTATTCCAAAAGAAAATATAAAAAATATACGTGTAAACGAGAAGGTGGGTGCATAGAAAGGCTTTTTTTGGTATAATACACTTAAATCAATCTAAGGGGGACACTTAATGGCAAGAAAAAAGTTTATGTATGCTCGAAAAAAAGATAGACAACCTATAATTAGGATCATTACCTCAATCTTTGTCATTACGTTACTGTGTATCTGTACACTCTATGGCTATGAACGCTATAGTAATCCTACATTGCAAGGGAAGTGGCAATCAGAGGAAACAGGAGAAGTGGTGACGTTTACGAAAGATGGCCAAGTGGTTTTGGAAGGCATGAATAAACCAGCAATTTATGAAAAGATTGCACCAGGTAAGATGCGCTATACCATTGATGATAAAGTGTTTCAGATGCGCTATGAACTAGAGGGGCGCCAGCTTAGCTGGGGTGTTGAGGGGGAAAACCTAGAGATTTTTATGCGTAAATAACTCTAGGTATTACATATAATAATGAGTAATACAAAAGTAAGAGGTGAAAAAAATGAATCAGTTAGAAATTGAATCAACCTACGAACAAGCACTCAAAAGTGGTAAACAGTCTTGGAATCAGATGGAATCAGCTGGGGGATCAGGCTATCTGCCATCTTTAGATGGTCTTGTTCAATCAGGTGATGTGCTTTCCGAAGTCTCATTAGGGCTTGTAGAAATTCCACTTAAGAAAATCGTTGGCACCTACACTCACTCTCGTAGCATTTCATTTGGACATAATTTTATGCCTCTTATGCCTATAAAAACAGAATTTGCTCAAAAGTGGATGAACTTGTACAATGCACATTTAAGAGAGGGGATTAGAGATCCTATCAAAGTTTACGAATATATGAATCGTTTCTTTGCTGTAGAAGGTAACAAACGCGTAAGTGTCCTGAAGTTTGTAGAGGCTACAGCGTTTAATGCCTACGTGATTCGGCTTATTCCTAAAAGAGATCCCTCTAATAAGTTGAACACAATCTACTATGAGTTTATGGATTTCTATAAAAAAACTAAAATTAATAGTATTTGGTTCAGTCAAGAGGGAAGATTTGAAGAACTGTATCACTATATTAGGCAATATCTTGTGCATAGCGAAGGGGAAGAATCACTCTCAAAGGATTTCTTGGCAAGTGTGTATAGGCCTTTTAGACAAATCTATCTCAATGAAGGTGGTCAAGGACTCTCTATGACAACAGGAGATGCCTTCTTAAATTTCATTAAGGTGTATGGGCTTCCAAAAGAAATCATAGAAAATGAACATAAAAAAGTCATTGATAAATTTATAGAGGAAGTACGGGTTATTGGGCAGGAAGAAGCAAATGTAGCAACAGGTTTGGTTGAGACGCCTAAAAAACGAAATGTTTTTACCTCGTTTTCTGGTTTGATTCATGCTAAACGCACACTCAAAATAGCTTTTGTGTATGCAAAGAGTCCAGAAAAGTCAGGTTGGGCCTATAGCCATGAACTTGGGAGGTTACACATTGATAATGTCTTTAAAGATCAAATTCAGACGCAAAAAATTATTGATGTGCCAGAAAATGAAAATGCCTATCAGGTATTTGAAGAGCTTGCTAAGCAAAAGTATGATCTCATATTTACAACGAGTCCGACTTTTGTAGCACCAGCCCTTAAGGCGGCTATTGAATATCCACAAGTTAAGTTTTTCAACTGTGCAGCGACACATTCCTATAAGTCATTGACACTCTACTATGGTAGAATCCATGAACCACGTTATTTGTTAGGTATGATTGCTGGGGCCATGACAAAGACAAACATTATTGGTTATGTGGCACCTTACCCTATTTCAGAAGTTGTTTCTAGTATTAATGCCTTTACACTAGGGGCGCGTGCTGTCAATCCGTACGTAACAGTTAAGGCCATGTGGACCTATAGATGGGATAACCCTGAACAGGGCAAAGATGTTGCCCTCAAACTCAAAGAAATGGGTGCAGATATTATCTCAAATGAAGACCTACCAGTGCCACAAGATATGTCAAAGGAGTATGGTGTATATAGCCTAGGTGAAAATGAAGGCGATAAGAATCATTATGCTATGGCGATATGGGACTGGGGTATTTTCTATGAACGCGTTATCAAAAATGTACTAAGTGGTACATGGAAGAGTGTGATTGAGGCAGGAGAAGCAGAGCAGGCACCACGTAATTTCTGGTTAGGTATGAATACAGGAATGGTGGATTTATTCTACTCTAATAGACAGATCAGCCCGCAGATGAAGTTGCTTATAGAAGGTGTTAAACAGGCAATTATCCGTAATGAATACAATGTTTTTACAGGGCCGATTTATGATCAAAATAAAATGTTGCGTGTAAAAAGCGGCAAAACATGTGATTATGAAGATATTATTCACATGGACTGGCTTGTGGATGGTGTAGAAGGAAGTTTGCCAGATAGTAAGGATTTGAAGCCTACTGATCCATTCAGTTACATGAAAAACATTGTCAAAAATAACAGTTAACATTAAAAAGGATCTGCAGATTACTCTGCAGATCCTTTTTCGTATTCAAAAATATAATAATTAAAGCCGTTGATAATCTCAATGCCATTATGGTGCAAAATACGCTTTGGCTTACTCGTATAATTAAGATGTTGATGACCATGAAGATGATAGGTTGGTTCTAGACGGTCATAAATTTGATGGAAGCATTCGAAGCCGCGATGGCAAAGGTCTTCCCCATCACCTAGGTCCAAAGAAGGCGCGTGAGAAATAAATAAGTCAAGGCCACCTTTTTTTTGAGCTGCTTTGATAAATTTTTTAACACGTTTTGTCATCACTTTTTCAGTGAATTGGAAAGGACCGCCAGCATATTCCATAGAACCACCGAGTCCGCCAATGTTCAAACCTTTATATGTATAGATTGTATCTTCGATACAGATGCAGCCTTCAGGAGGCGTACTGAGATATTTGGTATCATGATTACCATGGATATAAAGCAGTGGTACAGGAATCATTGTAACCAAAAATGACAAATATTGTGGTTTAAGATCACCACAGGAGATCATTAGATCAATATCTTCAAACTTACTTTTATCAAAATAATCCCATATGTATGGGCTCTCTTGGTCGGATACAAGTAGAATTTTCATGAGCCATCATCCTTTGTTTTGCGCGATATAATCTAAATTATACTATAAAATCACAAAAAGGGAAATATGCAGATTGATAAAAAAGTTTTCACTTTGTGTTGACAAGCGTAAAGATATTTGATAATATAAACAAGTGTTCAAGAGAACGCATTGTAATTTAAAAACTAAATAAGATACCTATAAAATGCCAGTCAATTTATGATGTATAATGATACATCAAATACTTTTATGTCAGATGACAAACTTTTAATTTGAGAGTTTGATCCTGGCTCAGGATGAACGCTGGCGGCGTGCTTAACACATGCAAGTCGAACGGACGGAATGGAGCTTGCTCCATGAAGTTAGTGGCGGACGGGTGAGTAACGC
>JBOFIR010000081.1:0-3009 GCA_051650265.1 Cellulosilyticaceae bacterium | reverse complement strand
ATGTAAATTTACAAAGGAAATGGCTGAAGGTTGCAGGAGGTATAGTGATAGGGGGAAGTGTAATTGGCGCAGTACTATTAGGTGGGAACGAGGGGGAATATGCTGTAGCTGTAGAAGAAAAAGAGCAGCAGCAGGAGGTTTTTAAGGAACAGTCAGCGAGTGTAAATGTGCAGCCAGAGGTGAAGACAATTGTGGAGCAAGTAAATCTTTATAGGCAGACAAGTATATCGCCCAGTGATCCGAGGGAGAAAAAAGAGTTTAATATTCAGTTCCACACATCAGAACCATTAGGGATACATATTACACAACCGACAACAATCGAGGTACTCATCGAAGGGCAAGAAATCAAGGGAAAAGGCCAACTGATGTTGCATGATGGGGATAACTTGAAGAAGCTGATGAGCGTGCCAGTTGGGAAAAAGACAAGAATTAAAGTGCCTAAGAGTGGACAAATTTTTTTGGATGTAGGGGAAATCCAATATAGTTTAGCAGACAATGTACCTTTTGCTTTTCAGGTAGCCATTGAGTTAGAAGAGGAAAGCTATCAGTGGACACCGACTTATGATCAGAGAGCGCAGAAAATCACAGAGGAGACTTATACTAATCAAGCAGAGTTTTTGCAGGCTATTCAAGATTGTCAGGATGCAGGGATGTTGATGATGAGTGAAAATGTGAGGCTGTATATGCCCAATAATTACTATCTTCCAAAGGTCTTTGATCCGGAGGCGGTATTGGAGAAACATGAAGAAACCATTGCCTATTTTAATCAATATGCTGGTCTAGATGAGCAAGATCCTGAACCGATGCATCAACCGAGAAAAAATTTTGTGCTCGTTAGTGCGAGAAGAGAACAAGCAGGCTTTATGTCAGCAGGAAATCAAATGCTAGATACGCATCCGAAGGATAGTAAGCAGTACTTTGAACCAAGGTGGGGGATGTATCATGAATATGGCCATTTATATGAACAACCTTGGTCACATGTAGAGATATGGAATAACTTCTTTGCAAAGGAAATGGCGGAACGAACTTTTGGTTTTACATTTATCTGGGAAGATGACCGTTTGGGATATGAATCAAAGGTACTGAAGCCGCTTTATGAGAGTTATATGGCTAATGAGCAAGTAGAAGAGGCCTTTGGGTATCAAATCGGACTATACTTTTTTGTGACACTTGAAGAATTATTAGGAGAAGACTTTGCAGCGCAAATGGCAAGGTATTGGAGAGAAAATCCACACTCACCTAAAAAAATAGATTATGTAGCTTATGCCGTAGCCGATCAATATGGGATTAACCTGTTGCCTTATCTAGAGGTGTATGGATTAGCCTGTACAGATGATCAGATTAGAGCGGAGGTCATTGATAAAAGTAAGCAGACGTTATTTTATGTTCCCAAACATCCAGAATTTGAAGTGTATGCCAAACAATCGGCACCACCTACGGTGAAGGTTGTTTATGAAGGGGAAAATACAGTTATAGAAGGGATAGCGAATCCAGGGAGCCAGGTCGTGCTCCAAGTGGATGGGCAAAGCAAGCAGGTACAAGCAGATACGACAGGACATTTTGAATGGACGTTAGTTGAACCGCTTACACTTGAAAGTCATGTGACACTGACAGCTACTGAAGTGGGTAAAGCACCTAGCAAAGCAGTACCCGTTCAAGTCACTACCCGATTAGCTGAGAACAAAATACATTTACAGGGCTATATGAGTAACACACGAACCATTATAGGATTTGATCCTGTGCAAAGGCAGATAGAAGTCAAGACATTACTGACTTATCCTGCCAACTATCAAGCGAGTGGGGAGTATTTTGCCATAGCACATTATGGGGCAGATGGTGAGCTGATTCAGTCTGTCAGTGTAAAAGCTTCAGATTCTGCGCAGGTCATAGAGTCAGTCCTCGATGGACAGTCATTTGAATTTGGAGATTTTATTAGAGTTAAGCATCAAGAGCCTTATCGTACACTGATTACAGGGAAGGTAGAACAGGCACCTGATTTATCAATTCAAGAGACCGGGTGCAAAAATATTAAGCTATCTCAAGCAAAATTTGTGATTCAAAAAGAAGGATTAGTTTATGAACAAGAATAAGTAAGGAAGCCTGTTTTGTTAGGGAGTAGAGTCAAGCGAGTCTATTCTCTAATAAAATATGAAAGAAAATTCTGAAATGTATTTACTGTTAAAACTACACTATGGTATAATGTAATTAAGTGAATAAGGGGATGTAGCTCATATGGGAGAGCGCTTGAATGGCATTCAAGAGGTAGAGGGTTCGATTCCCTTCATCTCCAGTTAGAAATAAGACGTTATGCATTGATTATCAAGGCATAGCGTCTTGTTTTTTTGCCAGATAAGTGGTTTGGTAGACAAAATGGTAGACATTTATACATCTAAATAAGAGCTATACATGATATAAGACATATAGTTTAAGGATCTGCTAATGTTGGAGTAAACTAAAAGGAGGAGTATGGGAAGTAATTCTCGTATTTACTCGCTCTGTTATGGTAAACCTTGATTTAGAGGTTTGCTACTTGCTATTAGTTTGGATAAGGAGATAAAATTATGACATAAATAGGTAGAGGGGATTGCTAAGTAAAAAGTTTGTGGTAAAAGGTTATTGGATTTTGAATAGATAAGGAAGTAAATGGAGCTCTTTTATTAATGAAGGTAGGCGGTCTAGTTATCTTGTGATACAATAGGGGGGATAAGCTATAAGTTAGAGCCAATGTACGGCTAAAAGCATTAGAAGAGAAAAGATCGTAAAGTGAATAACAATAAAGCAGACTATAAACAGAGACACTAGGAGAAAAAATGAGTAAAATTGAAAAAAACGAAATTTATGAATTGGAAATAATGGACTTAGGAGAAGATGGGGAAGGGATTGCTAAACTAGGGAACTTTATCATTTGTGTACCTGACGTAATGATGGGTGATGTGGTTAAGGTTAGACTAGTGAAAGTGAGAAAAAACATAGCCTATGGTAAGGTTATTCAGATGATTAAACCTTCAT
>JBOFIR010000080.1:0-9721 GCA_051650265.1 Cellulosilyticaceae bacterium | reverse complement strand
CCTTGTAGATACTTCAGTTCATCATTATTATGAATAAATTGCTCTGGTGTTTCTAACCTATTTGTAATATAGATACTTTGATGATTTGGTATAAAATCATAGTTTAATCCAATATCTACTACTGGTCTTGGAAAATGGGCTACAAGCTCTTTCTCTAAATAAACGCCTGTATCATTACCATTTGTAGGTACTTGATTCCCACCAATAAATCCATCTATAGGCTCTACTTCAAATTGAATAACTAACTTTTTCCCCTGATTCGCTGTTCCTGTAATATAATTTTCATTAAAATTGAATCCAGATACATAAATACTCGAATCCTTTATTTCTACTTTAGGATTATTTAGGGGTACTAATTCATTTCTCCATATAGGACTGCTACTTGTTCCACCTTCAAACTCTTGAGTGTATACTTTAACACTCTTAATATCCTCAGGTGTTTTAAAATACTCTGATACAATATCACGAATAATTGTCGTTTCATCTAACTCAATTGTTGGTTTCCCAACTTCATTTGCTATAGACTCAAAAATATTATCCAGTCCATTCTCCTCATTTACAGCTAAGTAATAATGCTTATCAGCATCTACCCTTGAACCTAAGACGATATTATTTTTATCATCTCCATATGCCTTAGGATAATTTGAGGAAACACCATTCATATAGCGATTAGTGTCCCCTTCAGTATCACCTGAGTTAGCATTTTCAAGAATCCCGACAGTATATACGGTTGCGCCATACTGTTCCTTAAGTATTTTTGCTTGATTAACCGCATCACTCGCAACTTCTTTACTAAATTCACTTGAACTGGTAGGTACCCCATCTGTAAACATAATTACAACTTTATTTCTTTTTTCCATTGCACCCTTTTTAGGATCATTTGCAAACACTTCCACTGCCATTTCCATTCCTAGATCAGCTCTTGTTGCCCCTTCTGCATCTAATTTTTTGATTGACGCCTGCAATGTACTACTAGAATCACCTACAGTTTGAAAAGCTTCTTTATACTTATCCTTTATTTGAGCTCCGTTATATATATATTGCTCACTACCAATAAAAAGCTCTGT
The DNA here is from genome assembly GCA_051650265.1 of Cellulosilyticaceae bacterium. Lineage (GTDB taxonomy): Bacteria > Bacillota > Clostridia > Lachnospirales > Cellulosilyticaceae > JBOFEH01. The sequence continues at coordinate 8,654 of JBOFIR010000080.1, read as the reverse complement.
ATTATAGTAACTACTCCCATCTTTTTTCTCACCTCTTGCAAACCCCACTATTGCAATTCTATGATCCACTTCTCCATTATTGGTCTGCTCATTTACTTTATTAATAAAACTTGTTGCAGTAGCTTTTAAAGCATCGATTTTCTTTTGTTGCTGTGATTGTATACGAATGGTAATGATTGTATCTAAATTGTTATTTTCTGGTATATCGTACTTAAAATTTCCAGAATAATACATCCATCTTTCATTTGTTTCCCAGAATCTCTTAGTATATTTAATTTCATAAATTTTCCCATCTTCAGGATTCTTCCAATAATACGTTTTTTTAGTATCTAAGTCTCCTAATCTTATATCTTTATATTGTGTATTATTTATATAATCACTCATACTCCCTGACTGATCTAGTACCAACACAATATCCGCAGGAATTGCTTTTGTTTCAGAAACAACTTTTCCTGTTGTATAGGCCTCTAAGGTAATTGTTGCCTTTTTTTTATGCTCATCCCATACAGCAGATTTATTCAGTTCTAAGCCTTCTTTTTTTCTTTCCTCATCTACAATCCCATTACTAAGCAACATTGAGCCTTCAAAGTAACTCAACATAGACTGCTCAGAATCCCCACTCATTACTGGTGGTAGCAACGGTCCTGGCATAAGGTATTCATAATAAGGATTGAGTAATTCATCAAGTGCAGTGAGCTGCCAATCAGCTAACATGCCATATAAATCTGTGTCCTCTTCATCCGTCATATCTGTTTCATCTAAAGATAGAAGTTGTTCTATATATAAACTTTGAACATATGCTATCAAATCTTCCCTGGTATACTGTGGTACTATAGGCTTTACAACAATATTACCTGGTGTTGTGATGATCGGCTGCTTCTCTTCCTCCGGTTGCTTCTCTTCCTCCGGCTGTTTCTCTTCCTCCGGTTGCTTCTCTTCCTCCGGCTGTTTCTCTTCCTCCGGCTGCTTCTCTTCCTCCGGCTGCTTCTCTTCTTCCGGCTGTTTCTCTTCCTCCGGCTGTTTCTCTTCCTCCGGCTGTTTCTCTTCCTCCGGCTGTTTCTCTTCCTCCGGCTGTTTCTCTTCCTCCGGCTGCCCAAGTCCCATTTCCCTCAGCTGTACTAAGAGTTCTTGCCCCATAGCCATTGCATTTGTATCAATACTTTCAAACATGTTCCCACTCCCATATGTCGTTGGGATCAAACAAAGTGTTAGTAAAATTGCCGTGAATCGTCTCAGTATTTTATTTGATGTGATACGCACCTCAATCCCCCTTTTTACCATTTTTTTCCTATTCTTTATTTCATATGTTATCTCATTAGTCCCTTTTTTTCTTCACACAAAAGTACCCTTTATATGCTACTTAGGTAGTATATAAAGGGTACTTTTGTCATCACTCTATAATTCGTCTTTTCTTCTCCATACTTTTGTTGCAGACAAGGCAACTTCTGTACGCCTAGCCATTTGAAGTTTTGCTAATAACCCCGTAATATGTTTTTTCACTGTATTCTCAGATATATAAAGTTCTTCTGCAATTTGTGCGTTACTGAGCCCTCTTCCTATTTCTTTGAATATCCTTATTTCACGCTCTGTTAAAGATTCTAACAATTTACTTCTTGCATCATCTGCTCCGGGGATTTGTGTTTGTGCAATTGTAGCATCATAGAACCTCCCACCTCTCATTACAGATTTAATCGCATAAAGAATATCGTCTACATGCGCGTGTTTAAAAATATAGCCTTCTACGTCTAACGCCATTGCCCTTTCAAAGTCTCCTTTTCTAGTTGATCCTGTGAATACAATAAATTTTGTTCCTATTTTTCTACTACGTGCCTCTTCAATAAGGTCTATGCCATTCTCTCCATTGAGATTAATATCAACTACTGCAATATCCGGACGGTGTCTGCTTAGCAGTTTTATCCCCTCCCCAGTATTACACGCCTCAAAAATCTCATCACATATTACTGTGGTACTCACTAAATTAATAAGCCCTTTTCTAACAATATCATGATCATCAATAAGTAATAATTTCATAAAGTCAGGCTCCCCCATTTTAGAATCTCTCTTTATCTTAGATCAATACAAATCTTTTACCACCTGCCCCACTTTTCCATTTAATCCCATTTTCTTTTCTTTATTATAGCATATAAACCCATTCCATTAATCATTTGTCTCATACTTTTTCACAAAAAAAGATAGCTCATTATGAGCTATCTTAAAATTTAGCGTTCTTCTCTAAAGTAAGCATTACCTAGCGCCTTTGGTACGGCACTATTGGCATTTTTCTTCATAGAGTCTAGTACTAAGAAGACGATCGTTACGAGATATGGGAGCATATCTACAAAGTATTGATTGATCTGGATGCCTGCTGCTTGCAGTCTCAGACCTAGGATATCGAGTCCGCCGAAGAGGATCGCACAGAAGATGGCTTTGAGTGGATGCCATCCTGTGAAGATGACTAGGGCGACAGCGATCCAGCCTCTACCAGAGGTGATATTCTCTTGCCATGCTGGTACGTATACCAGAGAGAGGAATGCGCCACCTAGACCGCATAGGGCACCGCCTGCCATAATATTAAGATACTTATAAAGTTCAACATTGATCCCTGCTGCATCTGCTGTTGCAGGACTTTCTCCGATCATGCGTGCATTGAGTCCTACCTTTGTATAGTTGTAATAAACGAATAATAAGATTGCTAGGATATAGCCTGCGTATACCAAGATACTTTGGTTAAAGAAGGCATTACCGACTACAGGAATCTGTGATAATCCTGGGATTGCCACAGGTGCGAGGAAGCTCTTAACAGCCCCTGGGATCGTCTGACCAACGACATTTTGTCCCATGAAGCTTGACATTCCTGTCCCAAAGATCGTCAGTGTGAGACCTGTTACTGTCTGATTGGCACGAAGGGATACTGTGAGTACTCCATAGATCAGTGCTCCGAACGCACCTGCACCTAAAGCGCAAAGAAGTGCTACACTTACACTGCCTGTATTATAAGCACCTAGGAAGCCTGCTACCGCACCTAGGAGCATCATTCCCTCTACACCTAGGTTAAGATTTCCTACTTTTTCATTCATGATTCCGCCAAGTGTTGCCAATAAGAGAGGTGTACCTGCTACAACTGCTGCTGCTAAGAATAATTCGATTGCGCTCATCTTACATTTCCTCCTTTACAACACGTCTTGAAGTCACCCATTTGAGGTCGTATTGAATAAAGAACTGACTTCCTAATACGAAGAAAAGAAGGAGCCCTTGAATAATTGATGCTGCTGATTGTGGAATCTGATACACTGTCTGTATGTATGATGCACCTTGCGTAAGTAAAGCAAATAGGAAAGATACAATAACCATCCAAGGTGTCTTAAGATTCGATAACCATGCGATAATAATCGCTGTATAACCTACCCCTGCAGTGAGCTCCATAGTAAGTGTATTGTTGACTGCTGATGCCTGAATCATCCCTGTGAGGCCACAGATCCCCCCACTGATGAGCATGGATACGATAATGATCTTCTTAATATTCATCCCTGCGTAGCGTGCTGTCTGCTCACTCTCACCCATTACTTGGATCTCGTACCCTGTCTTGGTATGGCTAATAAAGTAGTGAATAACTACAACAAGTACAATAGCGATCACCCATCCCATGTGCACACCAAATACTTTTGGTAAGATGGCATTTTCTGTGAAGTTTGCGATCTTTGGGAATCCAAGTGAATTTGGATCCTTCCATGGCCCATATTGTAAGAAGATGATCCATTTGAGTGCGATGTAGTTCATCATGAGGGTAACGATTGTTTCATTTGTTCCCCACTTTGCTTTGAGTAATGCTGGGATCAGTGCCCAGATCCCTCCACAGATGCCCCCAAGAAGCATCATCGTTGGTAATAAAATGATGCTTGGAAGCTCTTTGAAATAAAGTGCAGCAAATGTCGCACCAAATGCCCCCATGAGAATCTGCCCTTCTGCACCGATGTTCCAGAACTTCATCTTGAAGGCGACCGCAATCCCTGTCGCAGTAATAAGTAAAGGCACTGCTTTGATGACTGTCTCTTTGAAACGATAGAGTGAACCAAGGCTTCCTTCAACCATAGAAAAATACACATTAAATGGGTTATGCCCCATCACTAATATAAAAATGCCTGTTACAAGAAGTGCACTGATTACCGCACCTAAAGTGATGAGTACACGCTCTTTATGACTTCTTTGTTTGGCCTTGGTGATTCTAACTTGCATGTTCTACCTCCCTAGCAGCCGCCATCTTCTCGCCTGCCATCATCAATCCTAGTTGTTCTTTTGTTACTTCATCTGCTTTGACAATACCCGTTACCTCACCGTGACACATCACCATGATCCGGTCACACAGTTGCATAAGTACATCGAGGTCTTCTCCTACGAATAAGACACCCACACCTTTACGCTTTTGTTCATTAATTAAGTCATAGATCTGATGTGTCGCCCCAATATCAAGTCCACGTACTGCATATGCTGTGATGAGTACATGCGGATTACATTCGATTTCTCGTCCTAAGAGGACTTTTTGAATATTTCCACCTGAAAGCATCTTCACAGGGTGGTTGATATTTGGTGTACGGATACTAAGTTTCTTAATCAATGCTTCCGCTTGCTTGGCTAAATGATCACGATTGAGCTTCCATCCTTTTTGTGTGTGATAGTCTTTGAGGAGTAAGTTGTCTGTCATCCCCATAGAGCCTACAAGTCCCATACCAAGACGGTCTTCTGGGATAAAGCTGAGTGATACGCCTTTGTTATGAATCTCTCTTGGCGATTTGCCTACTAGGCTTTCTCCTTCAAAGTTAAGTTCACCTTGATCAATGCCGATGAGCCCTGCCATGACTTCACACAGTTCTTTTTGACCGCTACCTGCTACGCCTGCAATCCCGAGGATTTCCCCTGATCTGAGTTCAAAAGAGACTTGATCGAGCACGCGTGCGCCATCTTTACGTTTTACAAGAAGGTCTTTCACTTCATAAACCACTTTACCTGTCTGCACTTCTTCTCTTGTAATTTCAAGTTTTTCACTATGTCCTACCATCAGTTCTGTTAGATGCGCAGGACTTGTATTTGGGATATCTACCGTTGCAGCTACCTTACCTTTACGCAGTACCGTTACAGTATCGCATAGTGACATGACCTCACCTAGCTTATGCGTGATGATGACTACAGCACAGCCTTCCGCCTTCATGCGTCTGACAACTGCAAAGAGCATCTCCACCTCTTGTGGTGTCAGTACTGCTGTTGGCTCATCTAGGATCAAAATATCGCAGCCTCTGTAGATGACTTTTATAATTTCTAACATCTGTTTTTCACTTACAGACATATCAAATACTTTTTTATCTAATGCTAATTGGAATCCATATTTATCACAGAGTGCTTCAATCTGAGCTGTACTTTTATGGCTTTTCGAAAAGAACTCGCCACCAGTTCCTGCTATAATATTTTCTTTTGCTGTAAAGCTTTCTACTAACTTAAAGTGTTGATGCACCATTCCCACACCGTGGGCAATTGCACTTTTAGGAGAGCTCAGCTGCACTTTTTCCCCACGAATAGAAATAGAACCGCTATCAGGGGCATAAATTCCTGATAGCATGTTCATAAGGGTACTTTTTCCTGCGCCATTTTCTCCAAGCAGTGCGTGTATTTCACCTGATTTTAACGTAAGATCGACATCTTCATTGGCAACGACGCTGCCGAATATTTTTGTTACTTGTTTCAATTCCACTACTGACTTGTTCATAGCTTAATCACCCTTGTTATTTTTTAATTTGTCCATCTACACCTTCAACGAACCAATCACATTCGAGTTGCTCGTCATCACTTAAGATACTTCCTTCTGGTACAACCACTTCACCTTGTTGGTTCTTGATTGGTCCTTGGAATACATTGAATGTACCTTCTAAAATTTGCGCTCTTACTTCTTCAACTTGTGCTTTAGCTTCTGCTGGCACCTGATCACTCATTGGTGCGATATCTACAGTACCTGCTCCAAGCCCCTCCCAGTAAGCACCTGATTGGTATGTACCGTCCATTACTGACTTCACTGCTTCTACGTAGTATGGACCCCAGTTCCATACTGCACTTGTAAGGCTTGCATTTGGCGCCGCTGGTGTCATATCTGCATGGTATCCGATCCCATACACACCTTTTTCTTCTGCTGCTTGTTGCGCTCCTGCTGAGTTTTGATGTTGTGCGATTACGTCTGCTCCGCCATCGATGAGTGCATTTGCTGCTTCTTTTTCTTTTGCTGGATCATTCCATATATGTGTCCATGTTACTTTTACCTTTGCATCTGGATTGACTGCCTGCACCCCTAAAGTAAAGGCATTGATTCCACGTACAATCTCTGGCATTTCGAATGCTGCTACATAACCAATTTGATTTGTCTTTGTTGTAAGACCTGCTACCATTCCTGTAAGGTAACGTGCATCTTCAATACGTCCAAAGTAGTTTGACATATTGTCTGTTGTCTTGAATCCTGAGCAGTGGAAGAACTTCACATCAGGGAATTCTTTTGAAATGTTTTCGATGTAGTCCATAAATCCAAATGATGTCGCAAAAATCACATTGCATCCTGCATCAATCATATCACGTGCTACTTTTTCTACCTCTTGTGTCTCAGGTACTGACTCTTTGAACATTGTTTGTACACCAAGTTGTTCTTCTAAGTAAAGTCTACCTGCTTCATGTGTTGCACCCCAACCGCCATCATTTTTAGGACAGTTATAGATAAAACCTACTTTCACATCACTTGAACCTTCAGTTTGGGCTGCTGATGCCCCTTCACTACTTGTACAACCTGTGAGCATCATGGATAACCCAAGTACTAAAACCATTACAATACTTAAAATACGTTTTTTCATCGCTTACATCTCCCTTTAATCTTACTTTTTAATATCTCCCTCAACGCCTTGAACGAACCAATCGCATGTGAGTTGCATCTCATCGCTGAGCACCTCACCTGCTCCGACACGTTCATTGCCTTCTTGATCTAAGATCGGCCCTTCAAATACATTGAATTCTCCCGCAGTGATGGCCGCTTTAACTATCTCTACCTGCTCTTTTGCTCCCGTTGGTGCATTATCTCTTACTGGCACGATATCTACAATACCTGCACTAAGCCCTTCCCAGTAAATCTCCGGTGTATAGGTACCCGCCTGGATTTGTTTAACAGCTTCTATATAATAAGGCCCCCAGTTCCATACTGCACTTGTCATGTTGGCATTTGGTGCTGCTGGGCTCATATCTGCATGATACCCTACGCTGAGTACACCTTTTTCCTCTGCAGCTTGCTGCGCACCTGCTGTATTTTGATGCTGACCAATCACATCACACCCTCTATCGATAAGTGCACTTGCTGCTTCTTTTTCCTTTGCTGGGTCATACCATGTATGTGTCCATGTCACCTGTACTTTTGCTTCTGGGTTGACTGACTGGGCACCTAATGTAAAGGCATTGATTTCTCTAATAACCTCCGGGATCTCAAATGCTGCTACATAACCAATCTTATCTGATTTGGTTGCAAGCCCTGCAACCATCCCTGCAAGATATCTTGCATCTTCTACTCTTCCATAATAACTTGATAAGTTACCTGTTACCTTGTTACCTGAACACTGGAAGAACTGCACATCAGGGAATTCTCGTGCTAACTTTTCTATGTAATCCATATACCCATATGAAGTAGAGAAGATGACGTTACACCCACTATCAATCATGTCTCTTGCAACTTTCTCAACCTCTTGTGTCTCTGGCACTGCTTCTTTGAACATTGTCTCAATACCTAAAGCATCTTCTAATGCGATACGCCCTGCTTCATGTGAGCTACTCCACCCACCATCATTTTTTGTACCATTATAAATCAAACCTACTTTAACTTCACGCGAACCTTCTTCACCACTCGATGCTGATGCCCCTTGGGTCATACATCCTGTTAAAGTGAATACTAAACTCAATAAAATGCTGATAAGCTTCAATACATGTGTTCTTTTCATCATCTCTCCTCCAAATTTTTGGAACAAAAAAACTCTCCGCGCAGGCAGAGAGTAATACAAAGATTACCCATAGCCCAGACTGTTTATGGTAGTCGGTAGAAACACTTAGCCCTTATTGCTAAGCTTATATGGATTTTGAACATTGTTCTGTTATTAAGTTTTTTTGTTCGATATATATTTATATTATAGTAAGACAACTGTCAAATTACAACATATTTTTCACGATTGTCTTTATTTTATGTTAATCTACAAAAAATAGACAAGAGTCACCTCTTGTCTATGCATTCTTACTATTCTTTTGTATGTTTATCTTTATGTTTTTTCCACTGTTTATACCAGATCATCCCAATGCTTCCAACAGGTATACCCACTATTACAAAGTAAGGCGCAAGTGCCACAACTATCAGTACTACACCTTTACCAAGTTCTACCAATGATCTGAGTGACTCCTTAAAAGTACTTGTTATTTTAGCCCCAAAGTCTTCTGCCTTTGGCAAATTCTGATACAGTTCGACTTCTGAAACATTGATTTGTATGGTTGAATAATCAATCAATGAATCATACTTCCCAAGTGTCCCCTTTAAGGTTTCAATTTCATAATTCACATTGGCAAGTTCCTGCTCTATTTTGAATAATTCATCAAGTGTC
>JBOFIR010000079.1:0-12881 GCA_051650265.1 Cellulosilyticaceae bacterium | reverse complement strand
TGAGCACAGTCACATCAATCTGATCTGCTTGCACCTTGAGTTTTTCAATATACTCTTTACTATAGTCTAACACACCTGCCTCTGTATTTGTAGCCTTTACAACCAACAAATTACGTACATGTAACAGAAGATCACTATTGAATTGTCTCAGACTTCTCCCTTGCATATTGACCTGGTCGCAGATCTCAATAGCTCTTGAACTGTGATAATTTGCTACTGCATCTATCATATCAAATAAGAACTGTGTATCCACCGCCCCTACAAGATATAACACTTTGTCTAAGCTAATCTGTTCATCGAAATAGAAGGAAATGCACTGTTCCAAAATACTAAGCGCATCCCTCATCCCTCCATCAGCTAGCCTTGCAATATAACCTAGTGCTTCATCCTCAATAGCGATCGCTTCTTGATCCATATACTCACGTAACCTTGCTTCAATCTCCATAGCAGAGATACGCTTAAAATCAAAGCGCTGACATCTAGAGAGTATGGTCACAGGGATCTTCTGAGGGTCTGTTGTTGCAAGTATAAAGATAACATGTGCTGGTGGTTCTTCTAGTGTCTTGAGCAGCGCATTGAACGCTGATGTGGATAGCATATGTACCTCATCGATGATATAAACCTTATACGTCCCTACTGCAGGTGTATACTTTACTTCCTCATTGATCTCCCTAATGTTATCTACACTGTTGTGTGATGCTGCATCGAGTTCAATGATATTGATACTCCCACCACTTTCGATACGTTCACAGTTCTCACACTGTCCACATGCAGAGCCATTTTGAGGAGACTGGCAGTTGACCGCTCTTGCGAAGATCTTGGCAATCGTCGTCTTACCCGTTCCTCTACTCCCAGTAAATAAATAGGCATGAGAAACCCGCCCCGTTTTGATCTGGTTCTGTAACGTCCGCACAATATGATCTTGTCCGATTACATCATCAAATATGTGTGGTCTATATTTTCTATAGAGTGCTAAATAACTCATGGCCTACTCCCTTCTGCGTATTATTTAAGTTTGGCATACTCATCTTCTTTGAAACCTACTAATACCTGATTCTCTGTGATCACAAGTGGTCTTTTGACTAACATCCCATTGGTTGCAAGAAGCGCCGCTGCTTCTTCTTTTGTCATCTCTTTGACACGATCTTTGAGCCCCATCTCTCTGTAGAGCTGCCCACTTGTGTTAAAGAATTTCTTGAATTCAAATCCACTACGGTCAATCCATTCTGCAAGCTCTGCTTCAGTAGGATTGGCTTCTACAATGTGGCGATCTTCAAAATCTATTCCTGCATCCTTTAGGTATTTACTTGCTTTCTTGCAAGTTGTACATTTTGGATATTGAATGAACAATGGTTTCATAAGTCTCTCCTCTTTTGTAAGTAATCTCTTTTTTTATATAAATAAAGCCATGGAAATTCTTCCATGGCTACAATATACTCATTTTTTTAATGTTGTATTCATCTACAATAATAGATTCTTTTAAATCCGTGCACTTGGCTTCGACAACAACTTACACGCGTTACCTTAGTAGTTAACTCCGACCAGGCTACCTCACGGCACATAGACGGTCTTACTTAGTGCTGCTTCCTTCCGGACCTGACACGGTTCATAAGTGCCTATTGCGCAAGACCCAATCATCAACGTCACTTGCTAAGGGCAGGCCATACAAATGGTTGCCTCAGACCAAGCATCACCCCTGCTACAGCGGGTTGCAGGTACAGGGCACCGCTACCTCCCCGGCTAGCACGGAAATGGGTTGACATTAAGATGTCACGTTCTTAGTATACATAGTTTCCTTACATCTGTCAATGTCGGATTTCTATGCGTTAAGTAATCCATTAAAGCGATCAAGATGACTTCCTGCTACAACTTTAAAGAATTCAATAATACACATCATAACCATTTTGCTATCTAAGTTCTCTGGACCACTATGGAAAGACATAGATGTCATGACTTGTCCATCTGCTGTGAGCACGTATTTTACTGTTGGATACTCTAAATGGATTTGGTTGATCAGTTCAAGCATCGCTGCTCTTTTCTCTGTTGGTACATCTGAAACTACAAGTGATTGCATTGTTGTGTAAATGCTATCATTTATAATAATCATGAATTGAATTTTATCATTTTCATTGAGTGGGTATAAGCTTCTGAAGGCGATTGCGTCTTCAATCTCATCCTCTCTGAACATATTCATCCCGTTTGTTGCGATTAAAAAATCTCTAAAAGCTCTTGCTTTTTTATGTTTTGCTGTTACTGCCATATCCTTTTTCCCCCATCCTTTGTTATACTCTGGATTCCTCCTAGATATGTGTTTATTATATCATTTTTCATTGTAGAAAGATATTACTTTTTTTCCCTCATTTTTCTAAAATAGTCTTTCAATAGGGAAGCACTTTCTTCTTCGCAAACCCCTGTGATCACTTCACATCTGTGATTGAGTTCTTGCATCTGTAGGATGTTGAGTACCGAACCACCAAAGCCTGCTTTTGGGCTCATAGCGCCATATACAACCGTCGGTATACGAGACTGTACGATTGCACCTGCGCACATAGGACAAGGCTCCAGTGTGATATACATCGTACACTCTTCTAGTCGCCAGTCACCCATTGCCTTACACGCTTCATCTATACACAATACCTCTGCATGTGCTAAGGCATTTTTATCTGTATTACGTCTATTGCATGCACTTGCTATAATCTGATCCTTATACGTAATCACTGCACCAATAGGTGTTTCATCAAGTTCATAGGCCCTCTGGGCTTCCTTTAGTGCTTCATTCATAAATTCTATGTGTTTTTCCATTTTGTCACCTCACCTTATCCTATTTTATTCTGTTTGCGGCTTGCAGTAAAGACTAGAAGATTTCTTTGCTCTTCTAGCATATTTTCCAGCTTTTTGCACACCCTATTCCCATATATTAACTCACAATGAGGTGAACTGATGAAACTTTCGACCAACTTAAAGACCAATCTAGGTGCCCTCAAAGCCAAGCTTCCTATCGGCTCTAGTTTTGACATTTTAGAAAAAGTAATAACCGTTCATGATCGTAAATTCTACCTCTATTTTCTAGACGGCCTCACCAAGGATACCAATCTTGAGTATGTCCGCCGTGATATGATTGCCATCGACGCAAGCGACTTTCATCATATCACAACAGCCAAGGGCATTATCGAAAAATGTCTCAGCGCCATCGAGGTCAGTGAATCTGATGATCTAGATACGATTATTACTGCCATCTTATCCGGACAGACTGCGATGCTCTTCGACGGTGCGGATTCTGCAGTCCTCCTGGATATGCGAACCTACCCTGTTAGAGGTGTAGGCGAGCCAGAAAAAGAAAAGACTCTGCGCGGTGCGAGAGATGGCTTTGTAGAAACCATTGTCTTTAACACAGCCCTTGTCCGTAGACGCATCAGAGATCCCCATCTGGTATTTGAGATGGTTCAGATCGGTAAGATCTCCAAGACTGACGTTGCTATCGGTTATATGAGTGACCGGGTCAACAAAAAAGCCCTTAAGAAAATCAAAGAAAAGCTAGAAACACTTGAAGTAGATGCGCTCACAGTAGGTGATCAGAGCCTTATCGAATCCATACATTCTGAGTCATGGATCAATCCATTCCCAAAGGTTCGCTATACTGAGCGGCCTGATATCGCTGCTGCTCAAGTTGCAGAAGGCAAGGTTCTTATCGTCATTGACAATACCCCTTCTGTGATGATTCTTCCTACGAGTGTGTTTGACTTTATGCAAGATGTAGATGACTACTATATGCCGATTCTTACAGGTAACTATCTGCGCTTTGTACGTAACATCATCTCTATCGCCAATCTCTTCCTTACACCTGTATATGTGCTCCTGATTCAGAATGAGCAATGGGTACCCGATTGGCTAGGCTTCATACTCCCCCAACAAAATATTAATGTACCCTTATTCGTACAATTTTTGATACTTGAAGTTGCTATAGATGGTCTTAAGATTGCCTCCCTCAATACACCGAGTTCTCTAGGTATGTCCTTGTCCGTAATCGGTGGTTTGATCTTGGGCGAATATGCCGTCAAGACAGGCTGGCTTATCCCTCATGCAATACTCTATATGTCCATCGTTGCACTCTCCAGCTTTACACAACCAAGTATCGAACTCAGTTATGCCATCAAATTCATGAGGATTATCCTCTTGATTGGTACTGGCTTCTTTGGGGTCTGGGGATTTGCAGCAGCACTTATTGTAGACATTATCCTCGTAAGTACTACCAAGTCTTTTACAGGTGAGCCTTACCTCTATCCACTCATCCCGTTCAATTGGGATGCACTCAAGCATCTTGTATTTAGAACCAAACTCAGTAGCAAACAAAAAGTGAATTCAAAATAACAAAAAGACGGTCATGCTTGGTCATGACCGCCTTTTTTATTAATAATTTAAGAAATTAAGATAGTATCTTAATTCACTTAAGATGCCAAAGCTTGCAAAAGCTGTAACCGCTAGCACAACACCTATAATGATGAGCATAACGATGATGACTACAAAGACACCTGCTGCAATATAGAGTCTTTTAGGTATCGCGCCACCAATTTCAACAAGCCCAATGATCTGCAAAACAAAGGCATAGATTGATGCTGCCCAACCAATGAGTCCTCCTACAATTGTCACAAGTGAAAAAGTGGTTGCTAGCGCTGTTAATACAGACGTATACATCACCAAATTGACAATTTTGATATAACTCATTTGTGCTTTCCCAATCAAACCTAGTAAAAATAGGATAACTGCAATAACAAAGAAACTTACTGTCACCCCAATAAGGCTTCCTATAATGCCAAAGATTCCTTGGCCAGTGATTAGTACCCCGCAGAATAAAAATGCTAGTGTAAAGAGCATTTGATAAACATCTAACTGTTCATTTTGTCCGATGTACCCCATTGCTTCCCTTGGCTTAGAAAAAAAGAGCTTGTAGACCTCAAGCCTCTGTAAAAATTCATGTTTAAGTGTAGTTCTTGATAATTCCATGTGTTCATCCTCCCTCTATCCCTTTTACATTTTTTAGCCCAATGGTACACCTTTACCCATCATATTCCCAGGGCTCTGAGGGGTACTTACACCACCTCCCATAGGAGCTGTTACTCCGCCTTTTCCAAAGATGACGACCAAAACAAGTACCGCCATGGCTAACGTGACTACTCCCCAAGTCCACCAACGCTTATACCATACTGTCCCGCCTTTGATTGTAATAAATAGAAAAATAGGTAATATGCTCAGCCCAATCAGTGCACCCTTCAAAATATCGCCTTTAGAGGCAAGCATCCATTGTCCAAACGCTGGAACACATACCAAAAGACCCATCACTACGGGAATAGTGATCAGCAAAAATGCCGTAATAACTGTTGATACTGGTACTTTATTTTTAGATTTTACTTGTGACATCCTATAAGCACCCCCCTTTTCTCCATTTTATCACAAATGAAATATTTTTAATATTAAAAATATTTTGCACCAAAAAAAGAGAGCCTAGGCCATGCTGCCTGAACTCTCTTTAGCTGGTTCTTGTTTTTCTTGTGGCTTGAGCACCTTTTGCATAAAGTCCGCCAATCTCTCACGATCTACCACTTCAATACCCTTCTCTTGCGCATAAGCTGTCGCATCTTCATTCATACATCTACTAGTGATCATCATGCAGCGCTTACAATGATATTCCTTCATAGATGCTTCTAAAGACTCAAGCATAGCCTTAGTAATCACCTCGGCCTCATTTTCACAGCTTACACAATATCTCTTGTCCTTCAATGAGAGAACAAGGTCTGCACCTTTTGCCTCTGCAGTCTTGATCCCCGAGATATAGTATCCTAAGCGCTTATACAAATGAGAACTATACGCTACGAAGTCTTCTTTACTCATCTGATCGACTGCCTCTAGGTTAGTGTGCGTCTCAAAGAGCTTATCACGCTTACGCTTGACGTTCTCCATGCTTAGGAGCAGTAATGCCACAAGAATAATCATGCCAATAGCCTCTACAGGCGAGTCCGAACGTAGCACCAAGCCATAGCCTAGTACGACTGCACCTACAAGCAATAATGTACGTAAAATTTTATGATCCACAACTATCCCTCCTTTTGTTAAGGAGTATCGTCAGTTTACTATTTTTTATACATCATTTGCCTGTGTTTCCTAGAGTTTCTCCCATGAATCATCGCTACCTGGGAGTGCTGTTGTCCACCACTTAGCTCGGTACTGAGTGCCCTCATAGCTTACAACATCTCCGCCAACATAGGCTTTACCTGGTTGATATACTTGGTCACCCTCACCTTCTCCAGATGATCCACCCACTAATTCCCATGAGTCATCTGTACCTGGCACTGTATTTGTCCACCATTTTGCTTTGTATGTCTTGCCATTGTATATGACAATATCCCCTTCTACATAAGCTTTCCCTGGTACATAATCTTGGCTACCATCTGGGTTAGGCACAATTGTCTCTTCCCAAACAGCCGCTACGCCTGGCGTCTCTCCCTTAGTCCACCACTTTGCAGTGTATTCTTTACCATTGTAGATAACCTTATCACCTGTATTATAGATTTCATTTAGATCGTAAGTATCTTCTAATACTGAGCTATCTTTTACACGTACAGTGCATGACTTAGTCGCTGTTTTCCCTTCAGAATCCGTTACTGTATAAGTTAATGTATAACTTCCTACTGCATTAACATCTACCGCACCTTCTACCACAATGGCAGCTGTAAGATCACCGTCTTCCTCATCTGAAGCAGTTACACCTGCCATTGGGTCAAATGCATCACCTAAATAAATCGTTTGATCAGCTACACCATTAATCACTGGTGCTTTGTTGACTTTTGGCTCTACAATGACTTGTCTTCTCACTACAGTTTCTAATCCTTCACGATCTGATACAGTATACACAAGTTCATATGTCCCTGATACTGCTGTATCTACTGTACCTGTTACAACGATAGAAGATGTGAGGTCACCGTCTTCTCTATCTGTCGCTGTTACACCTGCCATTGGATCAAATACATCACCTACTGTAAGTGTTATTGCATTTGCACCTTTGATTTCTGGTGCACGATTCACTATCTGACCCTCTGTAAAGGTTTTGAAGATATCAGTAAATGCATATTGGTTTGGAATACCTTGATTACTTTCTAGTTCAGCATCACGGTTCATTGACCAGAAAGAAGTCATCGCTAAGCCTTTTTCTTTTGCATGATCTACTACAAGTTGCGCCCACCCTGTTGTAAAGATTGGATGCGCCGCGCCTTCAAATCCAATAGATGGTGTTGTTCCTATTTTTGCGTAAGCTTCTGCATCAGTAAGTGTTTGACCTAAAATATCACGATAGAATGTTTTAATCTGATCTTTTGTACTGTCTACAGCGCGAAGAGATGCTGTCCCATAGTTTTCTCCTGGGAGAAGGTTTGCTGGTCCATAGCACATTGTCATCAAGTTGACAACCTCTACATCTACACCTGCTTCTAAGTAAGCTTTTAAAACTTCTTGATCTTTGTATGTAAGACCATCTGGTGCTACCGCTAATGTTAATACAACATCTACTCCTGTTGCATCTTGAACACGCTTAATAGCTTTTGCATTAGTTTCATTGTAAGCTTTATTTGTTGCACTACCACCTTCGATATCAAGGTCTAATCTTGTTAATCCATAGCCAGTTACAAGCTCCATGTAGGTATTTGTAAGAATATCTACATCTTGTGTTGCTTCCCAGAAAGTAATCCCGTTTGCACCACCTAAAGAAATCGCTACATCACCACCCATTTCACGAAGTTCTTTAATTGATTTTTTGATCCCTAAGTATTGTGTATGATCTGGACCTGACTCACTAAGTGCTTCAAGACCTGCCCATCCCCATACAACTTTATTGTCTCTAATTTGTCCATTCACAGATTGAATGAAACCAAGATTAAAGTACTGTACACCTGTATCTTCAGCAAGTTTTACAAGGTTTGGTGCCCCATCATTGGCATATCCAGGCTTTGTAATCCATGATCCCATATCTACGAAAGGTGCATTAACTTGTGCATCCCAAACAATCCCTTCGCCTACACCAAAGTCACTCTCTGGAATCTCTGGTTCTACATACTCTTGGACAGTAATTGTTCTTGTAACTGAAGCTGTCAATCCTTCAGTATCTGCTACTGTATAAGTGAGTACATATTGCCCTGCTTGGCTATTGTCTACTGCACCTGTTACTTGAATACGGTCTGTAATCGTCCCATCTTCTTTATCAAGTGCGCTTACACCTGCCATCGGATCAAATACATCACCTACTGTAATTGTGCGGTCTTCTACACCCTTGATTACTGGTGCTTGGTTGACTGTCTCTACATCACCATAGATTGTTTGACGCTTGATTTCTGTACCTTCTTTTGTAATACGTTGTACAAGCTCAATGCTTTCAATGCCACTAATATCCGTTACTGGTCCAGCTGATCTTAACTGAATGTTGTAAGTTTGTCCTGGTTTGATCGCTTTTCCTTCATAAACGCTACTTAAATCAACCACTGTATACTCACCATCTTGTGTCACTGTACCTGATCCATACCCCCCACTGCTGAGCGCCGGACCATTATGCTTGATATAAAGTTTTGGTAATACAACTGTCTCAGCAATAGCTTCTGTACGTGAGAGTACCTCACCTTGCTCTTGTAAAATCTCGTTGTTTTTAATTGCAATTTGATAGCCACTGTTGTTGCCCCATGGCTCTTGGTAAGTTGTGAGTTGTACTGCGATGTCCAGATCGTTGTACACAATCTCATGCTCTGTCAATTTACTCTCACCAAAGAGACCTTTTTTAGTTGCCTTTGTAAGTGCATCACGTTTACCGCTACTTGTAACTGCATCTTGTCCTGCCATCCAGCCGATCACGCCGCCAAGATCATTTTCATGGACATATTTTGTTTTTTCTCCAATTGAACGTTCATTATCATATGTAAAGAAGGCCCCTGACTGCGCATCATAAAGATATGGTGCTTTGGCCTCATCATCCCAGTATTCTCTAATCCCTGGATAAGTTGCTTTCAATCTATCTAAGTTTCTATAGCTCCATACACCACCACGGCGTCCACCATCTCCACTTGCAAGAGGCAATTCATTTGCTGCACCTCTTGAAGGTGTTTGGTCTGCATCTTTGCCTACGATCGCTGCTTCACCAAAGAGTCCTGGATTGTTAGCATCTGTGCCACCTGTTACTTTTTCCCAACCACGTGTATAGTAAGCTGCACCAATTACAAGTTTCTCAGCAGGTGCACCCTCTTTGATCATATAATTGACAGCTTCATCGGTTGTGAAGCCCCTGTCTTTGTAAGGATCATTAGCGTTTGGATAAAGACCTGCTTGATGTCCACTAATTGGGTCAAATGCACCGCGCATATCGTAAGTCATGATATTTGCAAAATCAATAATTTCAAACATACGTTGTACATCGACACCTTTTGCTAACTTTTCAGGTGAGACAGGTAACGCTACTGAAAGCTCATAAGTTTTTCCGTTCTCAATTTCTTTTTGGTCTAGTGCATTTTTTAAATCTTGTAAAAGTAAGATATAGTTTTCTTTATCTTCTGGCCTTGCATTTGGTGTCCCTTCGTCATTTTTGTTGTCAACAAGGTCTGGTTGACGCACATCTGCAGGGTACTCCCAGTCAATATCTACAAAGTCCATATCTGTATACTCAATGAACTTCATCATGTTCTCTACGAATCTTGCTCTTGATGTTGGGTTTGCTGCCATAGCTGAGAAGTCTCCTGACTTAGACCATCCACCTACTGACACACCTATCTTCAAGTTAGGATTTTCTGCACGTAATTGAATCAGCGCAGGAAGAATACCTGCATTGACATCTCCCCAAGTCACCCCTGACTGACCAAGTGGATTCTCTGTTGCTGCATCTTTATCTGTAAAGATGAGGTTACCTTGTGCATCAAAATCTAAGAATGCAAAGTTAAGGTGCGTTAATAAATCTGCTGAAATTTGTTGTGGGTAGAAGTTTCCTTGTCCCCCCCATACAGACCAGTCACCATAGTACATGACATTTCTTTTTTGACTCCCCTTTGTTTGCTCTAATGCTGATAGTTCCATTGGGTTTGTAACAACAATACCACCTAGCATCATAGACATAACCATCATACCTGCTAATACTTTTCTTGCTTTTTTGACAAGTTTCATACACTTCCTCCTTTATGTTTTGATTAAAATTTATTAAGTTATACTTCTAAAAGTAATAATTAACTAAAAATGCTATGCTCTAAAAAACATTTATCACCTTAGTAGGATTATACTATTTCATACACTCCTCCCTCTACTTCCCCAAGTCCCTTTTTGCCCCTATCATTCGTCCTTTCTTTGCAAGGACAAAAGTCCCCCAATAAAAAAAAGAGCTAGCCTATTATTGTCTAATAAGCTAGCTCTTCACTATTTAATCTTGAGCGGAATACCCGCTGTTAGCAGGTACACTTCCTCTGATTGTCTTGCAATCTTTTGGTTGATACGTCCTGCAATATCTCTAAAAATATTACCTAATCGGTAGGGTGGCACCACACCTAATCCTACCTCGTTAGAAACTACGATGAACTGTTTGTTATGGGCCTCACATACTGCGATCAGTTCCTCCACTTCCTGCACGATCATCTGCTCAATCTCACTGATCTGATCATATTTGATATGATCAAAATCAACTTCTTGCTCAAGTAGTAGATTACTTACCATGAGTGTCATACAGTCAATCATCACTGTCTCACATGCTTGAAAGTCTGGATGATCTGCTAATGTCTCAAATCCTTTGTACTGCTCTAAAGTGAGCCATGTACTTGGTCTTGCTTCCCTATGCTTTGCCACACGAAACTTCATATCATCATCAAAAGCGATCGATGTCGCAATATAAAGGACATTTCCACCTTTTTCTGCTTGATACGATTTTGCTTTTTCTTCAGCAAAAGTACTCTTTCCACTTCTTGCACCACCTATTACTAATAACATCTAACCACCCCTAACTTGTCTTTGGTACGATATAATATTCGTCTTGATAATCAATAATCTGGATTTTATTACGGTATACTTCCATCAATTTTTGATTCCTAAGTACACTTTCTTTGTCATGAGCCAAGACGACTTTGCCCTTCTCCATGAGGATCATGTGATCACAGTAGCTAAAGGCGAGATTAAGATCATGGAGTACCATAACTATGGTCAGTTGTCTATTTGCCTTGATCTGCTTGATGAGCTCGAGTAGCTCCACACTGTTATGAACATCCAACATAGAGGTCGGTTCATCTAGCAACAGAATCGGGGTGTCTTGTACTAACGCTCTTCCGATAAATACTTTCTGCGCTTCACCACCACTGAGTGTACTAATGTAGCGGTCTCTAAGATGCTCTAGCTTCAGTTCTCGTAGTACACCTTCTACGATCTGGTCATCTGACTCTGAAGAATTCGCTAGATAATCCATATATGGATATCGCCCCATCATCAGCACCTCATACACAGTAAAGTCCACATCTCTACTATTTTCTTGAAAAACAAAGCTCGCTTTTTTGGCATAGTCTTTCATCTTGATCTTAGTAATATCTTTTTTGTTATAAAAGATCGTCTTTCCCTTTGGCTCAATGATACGCATCATATGCTTGAGTAACGTACTTTTGCCTGCACCATTCGGGCCAATGATGCCATAGATACGCCCTTCTTCAAATTCAAGGTTAATTTGATCCAATATGGTTTGCCCTGAAATATGATAATCTAACCTTTCAATTTTTATCATCTTGATTCCCTCTTCCTGTCTTTGTAGATCAGATACATAAAGTAAGGTGCACCAAATATAGAGGTGACAATACCTAGAGGGATCTCACCTCCCGGTAATACAGATCTTGATAAATTGTCACATACCAAAAGAAAAATCATGCCAAATAGGCCACTCATTGGCAAGATCACACGGTAGTTCGCCCCAAATATCAGCCTGACCACATGTGGAATAATGAGTCCTACAAAACCTATTGTACCTGTAAAAGCTACAGTCGTTGCAATAAGTAGTGTACTCATGCCTAGCAGAATCTTTCTGATACGCCCCACATCTACACCTAATGATCTTGCAACATCTTCTCCCATCAACAAGAGATTAAGCTCTTTACGATAAAAGAAGAAAGCAATAAGTATAGGCACTGTCACTGCAAGCAAAATCCATACTCTACTATAAGAAGATGCACTGAGTGAACCCATACCCCATGCAAATAAAGTCAGCTTCTGATCATTGGAATAAACTCTTAAAATAGACAGAATTGATGAAAAGAAATAATTGATGGCTATACCAGATAGTAGCAAACGCATGGTAGATACTTTTCCCTTTGCACCTGAGAGTGCAATAACAAGGAGATTTGCAACCAATGCTCCTACAAAAGCATATATAGGAGAAAACCCACCTAATACAAAGCCTATGCCTGCACCTAGCGATGCCCCTGAAGAAATACCCAACATATATGGGTCTGCCATAGAATTTTTGAAGATAGCTTGATATACCGCACCTGTTACTGCCAAGTTAATCCCTGTAAGTAACGCCATTAATATACGTGGTATACGAAGTTGCATAATGATCGTCTGCTCCGCGCTAGAAATATGAGGACTGATATTTCCACCGGTGAGATTTGACCATACAATCTCAAAGGTATCCCAAGGTGTAATATCTGCTACACCTATAGTGATCGATACCATGCTGAGTATAAATACAAATAACGCCAGTAGGAAATATAAAAGTTTTATATTTCCTACTAAGCGCTCTTTAAGAAAGGCCTTCATTTATTTCATATCTGGGTTGATGATTTGTGCGAGTTCTACAAATGCATCTGCCAGACGTGGCCCTTGTCTAGATATCATATCTT
>JBOFIR010000078.1:0-3955 GCA_051650265.1 Cellulosilyticaceae bacterium | reverse complement strand
ATGGAGATTACGAATGCATATGCAAGGGCGATGATCGAAGAATGTGCGAGGGTTTTACCTGTAGGGCAGTTGGAAGTGATAGATGAGGCGCAGCTACCAGCAGGACCTATACCTTCTAAGCTGCCACTTAATACGGTTATCGGATTCATGTTAGGCGGCATGATTGCTATGTTATTTATCTTGTTTAGAATGTTCCAAGAGGGCAATACCATCCGTAGCTCAGAACAAGTGGCCCAGTATCTTGGAGTCAATGTAGTAGCGACGATTAAGTAGGTGGGGGGAGTGATGAAAATGTTTAAAAAAAATAAAAGGCAGCAAACAGCTTACACACAGGGGCAAGAAGCTTTTAGAGTGATGGCTAACCAGCTCAAGAAGTACCAAGAGCAGGGCAAAAAATGTATTGCTTTTACGAGTCATCAAAAGGAGCAAGGGAAGTCCTATATGATTCAGTCAGTAGCCAATATATTGTCAAGAGGAGGAAGCAAGGTACTTGTCTTGGATGCCAATGTGTTTAAGGGAACACTAACTCATTTATATGACCAGAGGCTAGAGTTTGGGTTATTAGACATCTTAGAGAAGATGAGTGAAGAAGGGGTGGATTGTCTTTCTAGAGAGCAACTTTTAGAGGGATATGTATATGAGATAAAGGAGAGCAATATTTATTGTTTACCTAAAGGGGGTGATGGGCAAGAGATTATTTATGAGCGGTTAATCCAAGAGAAGTATCTAAAGGCTATCCTTGCAGAATTGAGGTCAGCATTTGACTACATATTGGTGGAAGTACCTTCATTTGAGTGTTTAAGCTATACACAAATCATGACCACAGCTGTGGATGGATGTATCCTGGTACTCAAATCAGGTGAGCTACAAATCAGTGATGCAGGAGCTGTAAAGGAACAAATAAGCAGTTTGGGCTGTGAAATGCTGAGCTGTGTACTAAATGAAAAAGAAGAAATCCTCTATAGACTATCTAAAGAGGAAAGTGTAAAACAAACAAAGGAAATAACAAAGCAAAAAGAGAAAGAGATTACTCTGAGAGCTAGCGAGGGAGTAGCTATTTAAATTTATTGAAGTAAGGGGAATAAAAATGAAAAATAAGAAGTTTTTAGTGATGTTACTGGTAGGTGTCATGGGATTCACTGGAGTGCAGGCAACTATAGCAGAGACTGTTACACAAGATAATTCAGAGAGTGGACTGTTCGGTAAGGGCAATGCGCGTATCGTTATTGATGCAGAGACTGACTTTGATAAAGATCATGAGATACCTATAATTGCTAGAGTGGGTCAAGAATTAGGGATACATCTTAATCAAGAAGGATACAAACTAAGTGTAGTCGGAGAGAATGGCTATAAGGTCAATAAAAAAGAATTTGAAAAACATAACAAAAATCATAAAAAAGGTAATGACAAAGCGTGTAAGAAGTGTAGCGATGAGAAGGTGAAGTACTATACATGGACGCCTACAGAACCTGGGATCTTCACGCTCCAAGTATCGCAAGGAAACGATAATGGAAATAAAGTAGTAGCCAGTAGAAAGATCTACATTAATGATGATGGGATGACCACAGGTAAGTATCATCAACTAAAAGGTGCTGGATTTCGGATCAATGAGAAGTTCATTCCGTTAGAGCAACCTATTGGTAGGGATGAAGTAACCACAGGCTCAGCTTATCATATAGCATTTGAAGATGAGCTGACCACACCTTCTGCATATGCGGTTAGAAGAGAAGAAGATGTGATATTTGGCACACAGATTTACCGCACCTCAAGTACAACACCTCAAGTCGAGTTTACCATCGGAGAAGATATGTTTTGGAAGCGCACACTGAGGAGTCATAGTGGAGCAGTCAATGGGAATACCTACTATATCAAAGAGGGTGAACATTTTAGATTAGATAAGGGAACCTATAGCTTCTGGGCGAGTATGAAGGGTGAGTATTCTGTTGAATCAGAAGATTTTATGAAGAAGTACTACACGAGGACAGATGAGGCGCATCAAGTCACGCTAGATTTAGTAGAAGAAGATGGGGAGTTAGTGGCTTCTGCAGACTGTAGTAGCGAAGAAGGCTGTGTCTTTGAGTATGCCTTTTTGGTTAATGATGCGATGAGCAGTAAGGTAGTATCAGGCTATAGCCAAATTAAAAATTACTATACACCTACTATCAATCCTTGGCAGCAAACTGTAGAAGTAAGAGCAAAGCATGTCCAGTTTAATCCAGAAGACAAACTACCCAATGCCTATGAAGCGAGAGTATTCAAGACAATTGGAGAGGATACATATGCAGAGATGATAGAGGAAGTAGAAATCGTAGCATCATCTGTGACGGATCACTACAACGGTAAAAAGGCGAAAAAAGAAGAGCAAGAAGTCAAGTTTAGAAATGGGCAACCAGATCGTATACCGTATGTACTAGCAAATAATAAAAACTATATTGAGGTTGAGATAGATGAAGATGAAAAACGCCATAAGGATGAAGGCTACACTTATGCATATAGAGCTTGGGTGGTAGATGATGGTGTGACGATTCCGCTAAAATCTTATTATGACGATGACCAAGATGAAGTGAAATTTGTTTACTATCCAAAGAGTGGCGGAAACTTCCAAGGAATGGATGCAAAGCTAGCGGAAGAGGAGCAGAAGTTAATTATAGAAGTAGAAAAATTCTCATCAGGTGGTGTGCCTATTGCTAAGGAGCAAAGGGAGCTCACATTAGAGGTAAGAACGACTAAGTAGTTGTGGGAGGAAAGTCACATGAGGGATAGGGGAAAGAGATACCAAATGAGTTGTCGGATACTAACTGTGTTTTTAATCCTATCGGTAGGCATGAATGGACTAGGGATTATAGTATGGAGGAAGGGAAATCCGAGTACTGTAGAGGCAGCGCAGCTACAAGCACCCGAGGGAGAAATAAGCTTTACAGAGGAATCATTACAGCAGTATGTACAATCGTATTATAGTAAGCAACTTCAAAAAATACTGACGCCAGAGGAGCTGAACTTTATCACACAAAGGCAATGGGAGTACATTCTTTCTGTTAATGGTCAGGAGTTTAGTGGGAACACTATTTATTTAGAAGGGGCACAAAATGTACGCATCATGATTGCTGAGGTGGCCAAAGGAGAGTCATTACTGCCAGAGGATTTGTTAATCCAAGGTCGTATGTGGCAGTCTGATGAAACGATAGAAATGACGGATTATATAACCATTTATGCACCTATCTCTTATGAAATAACTACAGAGCAACAAGGCAAGAGTATCAAGTACTATTACGAGTTTAAAGATGTACCTCCAGGAACAATTATTACCGTTCAAATGGGGCATTTGCTCAAGGAAAAATTAAGGACCAAAGAGCGTATTCAGGGGAATCGTGTAGAAGTCATTGTGAGATAGAAAAGGATAAGGTGGAGATGTGTATAAAAGCGGAAAATAAGTATCAGCAATTGCAAGATCAGATAGATAGACTGGTAGAGTATAAGGGGCTTATACAGTCACTGATCGATGAAAAAAGAATGGCATTAGAGATCTATAGGGGAATCGTGAATAAGGAATTCCAAGTCTTTTTTCAACCGAAAGTGGATGTCAAATCTTTGGAGTTAGTAGGTGCGGAAGCTTTGATTAGATGGCAGCATCCAGAGAAGGGGTATATAGCACCAGATCATTTTATCCCTTGGTGTGAGTCGAGTGGCATGATTGAGTTAGTAGATGAGTTGGTATTTGAAGAAGTATGTAAGTGTATCAAAAAACTGATTAAGCAAGATGAAAAGAAAGTACCAATAGGTGTCAATGTTTCTCGGGTTACCTTGATGAATCCTAGATTTCCTACGCGGTGTCGAGAGATACTCACTGAGTATGAGATAGAGGCCCAGCAGATCGAGATAGAGGTGACAGAAAGTGCGCTAGTAGAGCATGAGCATGCTGTGATAGCAAGTATCAAACAGCTTAAAGCGTTGGGAT
>JBOFIR010000077.1:0-2397 GCA_051650265.1 Cellulosilyticaceae bacterium | reverse complement strand
TTCACTTGACACCCTGCAACGACTATGCTATCTTTGATACTAACTAAAATTTAATGAAGATAAGGTAACTATTTATGGCTACAATAAAAGAAATCGCTGAAATGGCAGGCGTATCACGCGGAACCGTAGACCGTGTCCTCAACAACCGCGGCTCTGTCCATCCCAAAACCGCTGAAAAAATCAAAGAATTAGTGAAATCCCTCAACTATGTACCCAACAAAGCAGGAGTAGCCTTAGCTGCTCAAAAAAAGAATCTCAAATTAGGTGTCATTCTCTTTAATTCACGTAATCCCTTCTTAGATGAGCTTATCCAAGGTATCCAGGCCAAAACCACTGAATTCTCAGGCTATAACTGTACGATTACACTCATACAGGTGAATTTTGATGTCTATGAGCAGCTCACAGCTATTGAGTCGCTCGTATCCGAAGGAATCAACGGTTTAGTCCTTACCCCTTATAATGACCCTCTCATTTCAGTGAAAATTAATGCACTAAGCGAACAAGGTATCCCCGTTGTAACGACCAATACAGACATCCAAAATTCTCGCCGACTCGCCTATGTTGGGAGCCACTACTACCGCTCTGGGGAAACAGCAGCTGGGCTGATGGCACTAATGACTTCAGGTGATGTGAATATAGGTATCATTACTGGATCTTCCAAAATCCTTTGCCATACCGAACGCATTGCTGGCTTTGAAAAGCGTATTCAAGAAGCTTACCCTCACCTCAATGTCATCTCTATTATCGAAAATAAAGACGATGAAATTGAAAGTTACACACTAACTTTAGATTTACTAACCCAACATCCCGAGATCAACGCGCTCTTCTTTAGTGCCGGTGGAGTCTATGGCGGCTGCCGCGCTGTTCAAGCACTTGGTCGCAAAGGCATCAAAATTATCACCTATGATAAGGTAGATACCACCGTTCAGATGCTTCAAGAAAACATTATTGCAGCTACCATCTGCCAAGAACCTTATGTCCAAGGTACCAAGCCCTTCGACCTCTTATTTAACTACCTTACCACTGGAGATTTTCCTGATGAGGAGTATTACTACACCTCTATTGATATTCGTATTCTTGAAAATCTATAGTTTGAAATTTTCAATTTAAAAAGCATCCTAGCATGCAATCAAATCTGCTAGAACGCTTTTTAAATTGAATTATTTATTGTTTTAAGTCAACCCATACATCGACTATACTTTATCCATTCCGTCTCGAAAGAAGATGGCTGTAATTAAAAAATTACTCTCCCATATATCATTCACAATTAACCCATTTGCTCCATATTCTCCCCATCCTGCCGCCTGAGCCAAAGGCCTTAAATCACCATAAAATGAAAAAATACCTCTCGTCCATACCTCTAAGTAACCTTCCTGCTTTAAAAAAGCTTTACTTCTTCTCAAAAAAGTAGATGTTTGTTTGTGCACCCTCCAAACCTGTTTAGAAACTGTTTGCCAATGTTTAAAATCCCATTCCGCCAAACAGTAACTCCCAAACAAAAGACAGTGAACACCACTTTTCAGCGGAATGTAACTGCTCAACAGTATCCCTTGCTGCTGACTCACACCTAAGATGCGTTGAACAACTTCTTCTCTTTCCATGCCCTATTCCTCCTTATTTTTGAGATTAGTATGAGCCAAATAAGTTTTTTATATGTTTCATTTAGCTAAGCAGCGCCTGATTACTTAGTCTATTCTTAATTTCCTCCCTGCTCTACTATTATTTTGTTAGCGAAACCAATGCGTGACTGTACAGGTTAAGAACTCCTTGCTCCTTGCAGAGAAAACAAAATCAGCTATGCTTTGTCTGGAGCCTAAATTACCTTTAGTTAGCTGAAGTCCAGAACTATTTTAGACTCTATAAGGCTAACTCTTTTGTATTCTTTGCGAAAACCCATTATTTAAAAATGGAGGAGTAAAGCAATGCGATATAAGAAAGCAAACGATGTCTTGCCCGATACATTAATTAACTTGATACTATTATTAACTTAAACAATCTCACGTGTGAACTATCTAGGAAATGAGGTGTATACTGAAATGGATACTTTATTTACACGCAAAAATCACTCCTTAACAAGGTTCCCTTTCACCTTTTAAGGAGTGATTTATCATTTTCATAGGCGTTGCTTTACGCCTTAATTGGTTGTATCGTTTCTCTTCGGTGCATGAGCTACTAATAACGTAACTTGGAGTACGGTAAATAATAAAGATTCTTTTCGCCTATAGGCTAAATATTGCACATGCCACTCATCTACATATTTACATTTAAACTGTCTTAGCCCATTAAAAGCATATAAAAATTGGAAATTTGTATAAATTAACGCGGCTATCTTTTCTGTCGCAAAGGCATATTTTGATTTCCCTACATTGGCTAGTGGTGTCATTCCCATATTAAACA
>JBOFIR010000076.1:0-8885 GCA_051650265.1 Cellulosilyticaceae bacterium | reverse complement strand
GGGAGAAACCGTAGTGGATGCTTATGTTTTTGCCAACAACGAGGTTGAAGACTATATTACTAAAAGAGAGGCGTTGTATAGAGAAACAGAAAGCTACTATAATCGAAAAGGCTTGCAAGTAAGAAGAGCTGCGCTTGGTTCTCAAGATGGAGAATATGTCGCGCTTGCAAATAATCATATACTGTATTTACTGGATCCTAGTGCAGTAGAGATCTGGGAAAAATCTAAGGATATAGAGGGATTTCTTGAAAACTACAAGAAATTTTTAGATGAGATGTAATGGAAGAGCGCCTGAGAAGGTGCTCTTTTTAGTAGTTGGAGCTGTGAGATGAAAATGGGAATATTGATGTTAATGAATGGATAATTATTTAATGAAGTCTATCTATACAATAATTGGAGGGATAGTATGAAAAAAGTTATGACGGGATGGGAAATTTACAGAATAGCAAGTGTTATTGCCACACTTATAGTGGGTGTGCTGTTAATTGTTGATGCTATATGGGATATTGGGGAACATAGTTTTTCAGGGCTCTTAGTTATATGTTGTCTCAATGTAATGGTCAGTTTTGTGGGTATAAAAAAGAAAAAATAGTTATTTTAAAAAAATAAATAGCAAACTAGGGGGATTTTGATTTCTAACTGCATTTCTCTTATAGAAAGTTAAAACGTAGCGTTCTACGAAAAAGATAAGAGAGCAGTGGGGGAAAAAGAGATGCATACACTAAGAGTGATCAAATATCAACCAGAATTAAACGAAGTAACAGGTGGGATTACAGCAACGATTGTAATGGGGCAACTTGAGTATTGGTTTCATAAAACAGAGGGGAAACCTTTTTATAAATTTTTAGCACCTTGTGAGGATGAGAGCTATAGAGTAGGGGACAGTTGGTGTGAGGAGCTTGGATTCTCAAGGAATGAGTTTCGTACAGCTTTTGGGGCGATTGGAAAGGTATATAAGACAAAGAAGGCTTACATAGAGAGTAAGGACAAATTTGAGGGAAAACTTTATTTGTCTTATTATGATCGCATTCGTCGTCGTACTTACTATATGAGAAATGATGTACTTTTGGAGCAGCTCGGGCAGGTTTTGTGCAAGGGAGAAAAACAAAAGCCTACAAATAAAGAAATCCAATCTCCAATAACAGAAGATTACGCAAGAGATTTACATACAAAGAATACAGCAGAAGATGACGCAGATAAGGGGCAGAAAGTCTATGAAGAAGTCATCAGTCTTTATCATGAAGTGTGTGAGGAACTTCCAAAAGTCATGATGATCACTAAGAAGCGTCAGGGGATGATTGATCAGTTCTTGGAGAATTGCAAAGAGGGAATGGCGCAGATCAAGCAGGTCTTTGAGAAGGTACAGGCAAGTGACTTCTTGTGCGGAAGAGACACTAAAAGTACGTGGCGTGCCCAATTTGACTGGATTATGAACAGGGAGAATAGGGAGGCGATCCTAGCTGGTAAGTATGATACTTGGCACAAAGCAGGTGGGGGGAATGTCTCACCTGTAGTTGAGGTGCCGCCATTTGGAGAATCAGATGGTGAACGAAGTTATCCCGCTATGCGTAGTGTAAAGGGGAAAAATACCTTCACGACCACATACACCCATAGCTGGAATCATGAGGAGCTAGAAGCAATGGCATATGATTATTTTGAGTCACTTTAGCAGTCAATCTGATAGTGCACTATTACCTAAGCTAGCGATCTACTGTGATGGACCTATATAGAGTCACAAGGTGGGCTATACGAAAAGCTCCCTGTCGTGAATAGGGAGCTTTTACAAATTACTTTTATTTCTTCTAAGGGCAGCTTGCTTATAAACTTCATCGTCAGATCTTGTGGAGATAATGATAATTTTCATAATGCCATGTCATTCGATTACAATATCCTCCGCATCATTAAGATCGTCTTCACTGATGCCTAGATTAGATAAGACAGTATCAAAAGAAAGAGCTGATTTAGAAGTACTTTCTGAAAGGCGACTTGTAGCTTCAAGAAGCAGGGCATAATCTTCTTCGATTTCTGCCAGTCTAGCATATTCTTCAGGAGAAAGAATAACTGCAGATGGTGCATTGTTTTTAAGGACTATAAGCTGCTTTTCTGTACGTAAACGATCAAAAATACGTGAAGCTTGCCCTTTGTTAAATTGTGTGATTGGGATGAGACAATCTAATATGTTGGCTGTAAATGCCATAAGAGTTCCTCCGTTCACTATTGTTATAGTATTAGTATGTGCACATAGGAAAAGTTAGTCAATATTATAATGAAAATATATCGTTAAATTAGCATTACATTTGTGTGGATGGAGTATACCATTTCAGGCATAATAGGGTCAAAGTTGCCATTTGTGTAAGGAGAGTTACCATTCATGCAACATGTTGCTTTTGGGGGAACTTTTGTAGCAATATAGGAGGAGAAGGGGTGAACACGATGAAAAGAAAAAAAGATAAGGGGCAGTATACGCTGATCAATAACATCACTTTTTTGATGAGAGACATTTGGAAGGAAAATAAATTTCTATTTGTGCTCTTGATTGTAGAGGGTGTGTTTTGTAGTATTGTACCTTTTTTAGGGATTTATTTGCCAAAGATTGCGCTTGAATTGGTGGTCAGGGAGGCTGCCGTGCAAAGCATTGTTGTGGTATTGGGAGGATTTATTGTGGGATTGACGGTTGTCATGTGTATAGGAAGTACCGCTAGAGGGGCGAAGTATATGCATTACAACGGCTTTAGAATGCAGTATATGCGGAAGATTTTCTACAAGACGCTTTCATGTCCATATGAATGTGTGGAAAGTGCAGCGGGGCAGACCAATTATCAGAAGGCGATGAATTCAGTCTCAGTAGGTGATTGGTCAGGGGTATCACGTATGATTACGTCTGTGATGGCGTGGATAAGCAGTATCGTCAGTTTTGTACTCTATTCGGCGGTTATTGTGACGTTAAATCCGATCATCCTGATCTTATTAGTGGTGATGTCTGGCGTGAATTACTTTGCACTGCAATATGCGAGGCAATATGAACATGGTTGTAAAAAGGAGTTGGCAACCTATGAAAAGCAGCTTAACTATGTTGAAAATACGGCGTCTAACGTGAAGTATGGAAAAGACATTCGTCTCTATACGATGACAGGTTGGTTTATGGCTATGAGAGAGCATTTGCTAGAGGGCTATACACTACTCAATGAGCAGATTCAAAATAGACATTTTGTAACAGCAGTGGTGAATGCAACGACGCTTTTCCTAAGGGATGGGATTGCTTATATTTATTTGATTTATGCGGCTGCTACAGGGCGTATTGGCGTATCAGACTTTGTGTTGTTCTTTGGCGCCATCACAGGATTCTCAGGGTGGGTAAGTCAGATTGTGAACAATACCAATGGGATGATCAGTGCGAATCTACAGCTTAATGATATGAGAGGTTTCCTAGATTATGGTGATGAAGAAGAGTGTGTAGAACGTAGAATTTGTGAGACAGGGAAGCCCATGACAGTAGCGTTTAGGCATGTGTACTTTGGCTATGATGAAGGGGAAAATATATTAGAGGACTTTAGTATGCAGATAGAAGCAGGGGAGAAAATTGCTTTGGTAGGGTTAAATGGCACAGGAAAGACAACTGTGGTGAAGTTGCTATGCGGATTTTATGAGCCGACAGCGGGAGAAATTTTGATTGATGGCATAGACAGCAAGAAGTTTAGCAAAAAAGAACGGTATCAGCTCTTTGCCGCAGTATTCCAAGATCTCTTGATTTTGCCTTTTACAGTGGCTGAGAATATCTGTATGAGTACAAAGGATGAGGTGGATGAAGCGCGCATATGGGAATGTCTTAGACAAGTGGGATTAGCAGATGCGATTGCAAAGCATCCAAAGGGCATCTGGGCTGAGATGACGCGGGTCTTTGATGAAGAGGGTATCATCCTTTCAGGAGGACAACAGCAAAAGCTATTGATGGCGAGGGCTTTCTACAAAGATGCACCGATCCTCGTATTGGACGAGCCGACAGCAGCACTGGATGCCATTGCAGAGTGTGAGGTTTATGAGAAGTTTGATGCGTATTCCAGTGGGAAAACGGCGCTTTATATTTCGCACCGTCTTGCAAGTACACGTTTTTGCGATAAAATTTATTTTGTGAAGGATGGACGCATCGCAGAGTGCGGCACCCATCAGGCGCTCATGGCACAAAAAGGTGGCTATAGAGCACTCTTTGATATACAAAGTCACTATTACAATCATGAGGTAGGGGAGGTGTTGGCCGATGCGCAGTGAGAAGCTACAGACAATGAAGCAGACTTTAAAGATGGCCTATGAGATGGATAGGCAGGCGGTTATCCTCACGATTATCAGTTCGCTCTTGTGTGCGATTAGGCCCTATGTGGGGATCGTGACTTCTGCCTGTGTACTCGATCAGCTCACGGCAGGAGTAGACTATAAGCAGGTGATTGGCACAGCGCTAATAGGCGTTACCCTCATAGGTGTGATGACTATTGTGGAGGGATTTGTAAGTAAGAAAAAGAGTGTGCGGGTCAATGTAGGCGTCAAGCGCTTTGATATGGAACGAAGCAAGAAGACGCTGGTGATGGACTATGAACAACTAGAAAGTCCGATGGCCCAAGAGATCAGAAACCGTATCAAAAATGATAATAACTGGGGAGCTGGGTTTAATAGTGTGTTTTGGCAGCTTGCATATGTTTTAGACGGTCTATTTGAGAGTGTGATAGGACTAATCATACTCATCCCATTGTTTCAAAATACAGCGTTCTTTGTGAATGAGGCAGTAGTGGCGCTGGTGGTTGGCTTTATGATCATGATACCGATTGTAGGGCTTTTTAACATAAGATACGTCAATCAGAAAATGGCACAGATCCTTGAAGAATACACAGGGCTTAAAGTATATTTTGGGTATTTCTTATGGCAGGGTGGACTGGATTATAAAGCAGGAAAAGAGGTTCGTATTTATGGTGTGAAGCGGCTGATCCAGAAGTATCTCGTGAATGAGGAGCAGGCCGAAAAGAAGCAAATCAAGAAAGCATCGCGTATACAAGGAATTGGAGAGTGCTCCCAGGCCATTAGCACAGGGATTTTGCAAGGTGGCGCATATATCTTAGTGGTTATGCGTGCAGCGAGTGGGGCATTGAGTGTAGGGGATGTAGTGAAGTATGCAACAACGATTTTTACTTTCACCAAAAGTTTATTGGATGTGATGAATGGGCTGAGTCAGTTTTTACTCACAGCGCAGCGTCAGCAAAGTACTTTGGAGTATATTGATATGCCGAGTGTCCTTTACAAAGGGACATTACCAGTCGAAAAACGTGATGATCATGATTATGAGATTGAGTTTCGGGGTGTAAGTTTCAAGTACCCGGGAAGTGAGGACTATGTCTTAAAAGATCTGTCACTCAAGTTTTGCAAAGGCAAAAAGCTTGCAGTGGTAGGGATGAATGGAAGTGGCAAGACGACCATGATCAAGCTCTTATGTAGGCTGTATGACCCCACAGAAGGTAGCATATTGCTCAATGGAATTGACATCAGAAAATATGACTATAACGAGTATATGGGGATCTTTTCAGTGGTGTTCCAAGACTTTAAGCTCTTTTCTTTTTCGATAGGACAGAATGTGGCAACAGATAGAACATATGATGAGGAAAGAGTCGTGGAATGTATTGAAAAGGTAGGCTTTAAGCAAAGGTTCAAAAGTATGCCACAAGGCATAGAGACACCGCTGTATAGTGATTATGCAGAAAATGGCGTAGAGATCTCAGGAGGCGAAGCTCAGAAGCTAGCACTTGCTAGAGCACTTTATAAAGATGCCCCATTTATCATATTAGATGAGCCGACAGCGGCATTAGATCCTGTCGCAGAGTTTGAAATCTATACCAGGTTCAATGAGATTGCAGGAGATAAGACGACGATCTATATCTCCCATCGTCTGGCGTCCTGTAGGTTCTGTGATGATATTGCTGTGTTCCATGAGGGAAGATTGATTCAAAGAGGATCCCACGAGGTACTTGTTGCAGATACGCAAAACAAATACTATGAATTGTGGCAGGCACAGGCACAATACTATGTGGAGGAACCTGCATAAATAGGTATACTTGGGCACAAGAAAAAGTGATATGATAAAGATAATGTCACTTTTTCTCGTGTAGGAGAATGAGCTTGGAAATGGGGGAGTACCTATGCAAATGAAGATTGCAGTATGTGATGATGAAAAGCAACAACTACAATACCTTGAGAAGCTTATAGGCGAATGGGCGCAAAGTAATAAGTATCTCGTCAACGTTCAAAGTTTTAGAAGCGCAGAGAGTTTTCTGTTTGAGTGGGAAGAAAATAAACAGTTCGAGATCGTCTTGCTCGATATAGAAATGGGTGAGCAAAATGGTGTAGAGCTTGCAAAGACTATCAGGCAACATGATGAAAATGTCATGATTATCTTTGTCACGGGGCTGCCGGAATACATAGAAGAGGGCTATGAGGTTTCGGCGCTCCATTACCTACTCAAACCAGTCAATGAAGACAGGTTGTGGCGCGTTCTAGATAAGGCTGTGAGTAGACTGCAGAAGGTTGAGAAGTCACTCTTGCTCACAGTAGAGGGAGAGGCTGTGAAGTTGCTTCAAAAGGAGATCTTTGCAGCAGAGGCATCAGCACATAGTGTATGCATTTACACCGAGCAGGAGACCTATGAACTCAGAAAAAATATCAGTAACCTAGAGGCGGAGCTAGATGCAGAGGCGTTCATCAGATGCCATCGTTCATACATAGTCGGTTTAAGACATATCAAGCGAATTGGTAAAACTGAGATTTTGCTAGACAATGAGCAGAGTATACCACTGAGCCGTAGGATGTATCAGGGCGTGCATACTGCTTTTATCAAGTATTTTAGGGGGGCGAATGAATGAAGTTTATTTCATGGCTGTTAGCACCGATTATTGATAAACGCATAGCAACTTATCAGAATGATCTCATGACCAAGCATTGTGATGAGGTGCAGTTGATGTACAAACAGATGCGCGGTTGGCGGCATGACTATCATAATCATATTCAGGCGATGAAAGCCCACCTATCCTTGGGACAAATTGAGGAACTAGAAGCCTATTTGGGCAAATTAGATACAGATTTAACGGAAGTAGATACGGTGGTTAAGTCAGGTAATGTGATGGTTGATGCCATATTAAATAGCAAAATTTCTCTAGCAGGAAGTAAGGGGATTCCGCTTAACGTCAAGGCAACTGTACCCAAGGCATTAAAGCTTTCAGAGATTGACCTGTGCGTCATCATAGGGAATCTGCTAGACAATGCAACAGAAGCAAATATGGGAATCGAAGCGGAATCAGCAAGATTTATTCGAATCTATATTGGCACACTGAAGAACCAGCTCTACATCTCTATTTCTAATGGCGTACAAGGTGAACTCAAAAGGGTAGGAAAAAGCTATCTGACAACCAAAGGAAAATCGCATATGGAAGGCGGTAGACATGGCTTTGGCCTGATGAGAGTAGACCGAATGGTCGAAAAATATGGAGGCTACATCAACCGTCAGAATGAAGAAGGGGTATTTGTAACAGAAGTGATGCTCCCGCTATAAGAAGTGGGGGGATATAGATGATGTCCATAAGATAGCACTTGCCATGACAAACTTAACAGAATATCTGAATAGTAAATATATAAAAGATGAAGATTTTGATAAGGAGGTAATTCGTGTGACGAAAACATTGTATGATCCATTAGTTGAAGAACAAGGAATAGCAAAAGGGATAGAAAAAGGAATAGAGCAAGGACTAGAACGTGCGGCGCGAAAAATGATTCTTAAAGAGAAATCCAATGAAGAAATTATGGAAGTTACAGATTTACCAATAGAAGTGATTGAAAAACTACGCAGAGAAATAAAAGGATAATGTACTTATTAAAGTAGTGGGTGAAAAAAATAGATATCATAAAAGGTGATTCCTGTGCGATTAAGGAGTCATCTTTTTTGTGTCTAATAAGAGGTGTTTGTATGTTATCTTTGCAACTTGTTAGAAGTGATGCAACTTCTGGTTGAAGGGAATGAACTTGTGCGGTTATTGAATCATTGAAAATTTTTTATATAATTAAATTATCAACGTTGAGCAAAGTGAATAGGTTCAAGATCAAAGGGTTTTAGAAAACAATAGAACGAGGGGAAAGTCGATGAATATTGGAAAAAATATTAAGAAGTTAAGAGAAGGTAAGCAGATTACACAAGAACAACTGGGCAAGTTATTGAATGTATCACATCAGGCCGTAAGCAAGTGGGAAAATGGTGTGGCACTACCTGATATATCGCTCTTACCAGAGATGGGAAGGGTACTAGGAGCCTTGGTAGATGATTTGCTGAAAGATGAGATTGATCCATATGAATCCTATGCCGAACGATTAGCAACAATTTATGCCGAGTCAAGAACTCAGGAGAATTTCCTAAGAGCGGAAGAAGAGTATAGAAAGATCATCGAGAGTGGCCAGTATACAAGTAAACAACTAAGTATGTATGGTGGATTGTACCATGATTATATGCATGATTGTAGAAGAAAAACGTTTGAGATCTATGACAAAGTCATCGAGATGGAAAAAGACAATAAGGGTGAGTTTTACTATGATATGCTAAGGGAACGTGTTTCTCTACAGGCGCAACTTGGTCAATATAATCAAGCTATTGAAGCGTGTAAAAAAGTATTAGAAGAAGAACCTGAAAGTGCAGAGAGCCACAACTTAATGTTATCAGCTTATAGATTTTGTGATCAATATGAGGAAGGATTAGAATTTGGGGAAAATGCAATGAAACGATTTCCTAACCATCCACTCATTGTATATGGTGTAGCAGAATGTTATGCACATTTTGAGAGATATGATGAAGCTTTTAAATACTGGGA
>JBOFIR010000075.1:0-3727 GCA_051650265.1 Cellulosilyticaceae bacterium | reverse complement strand
TCAATTATAATTTAGTATAGTGCTTTAATCTTTTCTCCGTACAAATGCATAAAGCACAACACTGCAGCCGGAGGGAGGGAAAGAAATGTCAGAGGTTACTGTTCGCGAAAATGAAACTTTAGATAGTGCTCTTCGCCGTTTTAAAAGAAATTGTGCTAAAGCAGGTATCATGCAAGAAATTCGTAAAAGAGAACATTACGAAAAGCCAAGCGTAAAACGTAAAAAGAAATCAGAAGCAGCACGCAAAAAAAATAGACAATACTAAGAATTAGTATTCTATTTTAGAGCATGCAGTTTGATGCATAGATGCAGTTAGAGCGACCCCACTACTGAGTAGGAAGCAAGCTGATAATGGACTGGTCATCTAGCAGTTAATACTGTACAGCTGAAGAAGTACACAAATCCCAGAAACAAGAAATTGTTTCTGGGATTTTTTATTTCTCAAATATATAGTATACCTGTCCCCTGGGTAGCATAGTATATATTTGAGGAGGGATAGCTATGTCGAGAAAAACAAAAAAGCCACAAGTTGGCACACAGGAGCGTTTAGACAAGGTGACATCTTTATTTGATATACCCAAAGAGACTGTAATTGATGTCCCCATTATCCACATGATCGGAATGAGAGATTTGAGTATAGAGAATTTTTTAGGCATTGTAGAATATGGAGAACAAACCATACGATTAAATACGAAAGATGGCATATTATGTATCTGTGGTAAGAAATTGCAGGCAAAGAGTATGACAGCAGAAACCATTAAAATAAAAGGATGCATCGAATCGATCTCATTTAATCAATAGGGGGGAATGACTTTGTTCGTATCAATATGGAATTATTTCACGGGCTATGTTATAGTAGAGGTAAGTGGCTATACTTTGGAAAAATTTATTAATTTGGCATTAAAAGAAAAAATAGATTTTTGGGACGTCTCTCGGACTGACCAAAAAATCTATTTTAAGACTTCTGTTGACAATTTCAAAAGGCTAAAAGATGCTGCAAGGAAGACAAGGTGCCGTATGAAGATTGTACGTAAATGTGGGTTGCCTTTTACGGCGTTTAGGTACCGGAGGCGTAAGTTATTGGTTTGTGGCACCATTATTTTTGCGGCTATATTGTATGTGATGTCTTCGTTTGTATGGTTGGTAGAAGTAGATGGGGCAAGTAGATTACAAGAGACAGATCTCATTACGACGTTAGAGCAAAACGGGTTTACATCAGGTAAGATGAAACGTGGGCTAGATCTTAGAGCAGCTGAGCAGTGCCTAGTCAATGCCTATTCAGATATTATATGGGCAGGTGTTAAATTTGAGGGGACCAAGCTGGTGGTACAAGTTACTGAGTCAGTCCCAAAACCAGCAATGTACGAGAAGTCAGTCCCAACACACTTGCTTGCAAAGCGTGATGCGCTCATTACATATATTGCAACAGATAAGGGTATCCCTCAAGTTAAAAAAGGGGATACTGTCAAAAAAGGAGAAATACTTGTATCAGGAGAGATGATCTTGCAGGATGAACAGGCGTCTGTTCGCTATACGCACTCTGATGCTAAAATTATAGGTAAGACATGCTATACACTCAAGGGCACATTGCCTAGTCGTCAAATCAAGAAGGTTTATACGGATGAAGTGAAGAAGAACTACCGTATCCGATTGTTTAATACAATGATTCCGCTTTATGTGGGGGAGCCGCAGTATACGCATTATGATACACTTGTAACGATCAAACAGTTCAAGATTACTGAGTTATTCCCGCTACCTTTTTACTTTGAAAAGACAGAGTATGTGGCCTACGATCCTGTGCAAGTAGAGGTCCCTTTAGAAGATGCAAAAGACAGGCTTCAGGGCAAACTTTATGATGAGTTATTAAAGCAAATTGGAACAGAAGGGAAAGTATTGTATTATGAGGTGAATTATACGCAGGAGGAAGACAACCTTGTTGCCATCCTCAATGCAGTGGTGGAGGAGCAGATTGCTGAAGCAGTACCTGTGACTATAGGCCAAAGTTCACCAGAGGAAAATAAACCAGAAGGAGTTAATCCATGACCAATCAATCTAGTGAGAAAAAATTACGCGTACCAGTAGAATATATGCCTATGTTATTTGGGAAGTTTGATGAACATCTCGTTGCTTTAGAAAAAGCTTCTGGGGCAAGTATTGTTGCGAGAGAGGAAGCACTTAAGATTATCGGTAACGAACAATCTGTGGAGCTTGCGACGAAGGCGATTCAGGAACTGATTGTAATCTTACGTAGAGGAGATGGTATGGATTTGCAAACGGTTAACTACACCATTGAACGGATTAAGGCAAAGCAAGAAGAAGCGCTTAAGGTTGTTAATCAAGACTTGGTGACAGTAACTTATACGGGTAAACCAATTAAAGTGAAGACGGCAGGTCAAAAAGAGTATATCGATAGTATAAGAAAGAACATGATTGTTTTTGGCATTGGACCGGCAGGTACGGGCAAGACGTATTTAGCCATGGCAATGGCTGTACAGGCATTTAGAAAAAATGAGGTCAGTAAGATTATTTTAACAAGACCTGCGATCGAAGCAGGGGAAAAATTAGGATTCTTACCTGGAGATCTCCAAAGTAAGGTTGACCCTTATCTCAGACCACTCTATGATGCATTATTTGAAATTATGGGCCCTGATAATTTTGAGAAAAATATGGAGAAGGGACTCATTGAAGTAGCACCGCTTGCTTATATGAGAGGACGTACACTTAATAATGCGTTTATTGTATTAGATGAAGCGCAAAATACTACACCTCAGCAGATGAAGATGTTCCTTACAAGGCTTGGGTTTAATTGTAAGGCTGTTGTCACAGGTGATCTGACACAGGTAGATTTACCCTCAGATAAAAAGAGCGGCCTTAAAGAGGTAATGAAGATTCTACCTGATATTGAAAATATAGGATTTACCTATCTGTCTCGTAATGATGTCGTGAGACATCCACTTGTTCAAAAGATTGTAGATGCTTATGATGCTTACGAACAAAAAAATGAGAAAAAGAAAAGCAACCAGGGATAGGCATCGCATACAAAAGAGGATCCTAGGGGGAGGGCGAAGATGAAACGACAAAAGTATATTGAAAACTTACTTGTACTAGTTGCCATTATCATTACTTTTTTTGCAATCACATCCGGTAATTTTTTTGGAAAGAAACTTTCACTTGAAATTGGTCAGATTTCTCCCGAGACCATCTATGCACCATTCCAAGTGGAAAATGAACTAGCGACGGCTAGAAAAAAGACGCTTGCATCACAGGTAGTGACGCCCGTTTATACCATTGATCAGACGGTGGAGGAACGGGCATTAGAAACAATAGATTTGTTATTTAAATATGTAGAGGCTATCAAAGGTACTGATATCGCAGAAAATCATAATATTACTAAGGTAGAGCAGCTCAAGATGAGTGCACCTATCTTGCTTTATGAAGATGAGTATGAGTTTTTGCTTGAACAAAGTATAGAAGATGTAAGGAATATGCATACTCAAATCATAGATGTGACACAAGTGCTTTTTGAAGAAGGAATAGATGATACGGAGAATGTGGCCGTTCTGGTGAGAAATGCACTAGATCAGACCCCGCTTACGGGATTAGCACAAAAAGTGGCCTATGACATCATCACATCTCAGATTAAGCCCAATCATATTGTGGACTTAGAGGGGACAGAGAAGGCACGCACAGAGGCTATGGATGGGGTGGAGCCGATCTATGTACTTCA
>JBOFIR010000074.1:0-2553 GCA_051650265.1 Cellulosilyticaceae bacterium | reverse complement strand
GGGGATATTGGGGCAGTGTCCAAACTCAAGGATATTGAGACCAATGATACCTTATGTGAAAAAGGCATGGATGTGATGTATGATGCTATTGATTTCCCAAAACCTTATGTAAAGATGGCGATCTTCCCACTTGGTAAAGGGGATGAAGAGAAGATGTCTTTGGCACTTAGTAGGTTGATGACAGAGGATAAGACATTCTATACCGAGTATGACAAAGAGACACATGAATCAGTTATTTATGGTATTGGGGAGCAGCAACTCGATGTGATCACCAATATGTTGAAGGATAAATTTAAAGTAGATGTAAGACTTGCGAATCCAACCACACGCTACCGTGAGACAATTAAAGGAAAGATGAAAGTACGTGGGAAACACAAGAAACAATCTGGTGGACATGGCCAATATGGCGATGTGGTGATGGAGTTTGAGCCATCAGGAGATCTTGAAATGCCATATGTTTTTGAAGAAAAGGTATTTGGCGGCTCAGTACCCAAACAATACTTCCCAGCTGTAGAGAAGGGACTTGATGAGTGTGTCCTCAGAGGTGTGCTTGCAGGCTATCCAGTTGTAGGTGTCAAAGCAGTCTTGGTGGATGGCTCATATCATCCAGTCGATTCTTCAGAGATGGCGTTCAAGATGGCGACAACGATTGCTTTCAAAGATGGTGTGACGCAGGCACAACCTATCCTACTAGAACCTATTGCACACGTAGAGATTACAGTGCCAGATGAGTATACTGGCGATATTATGGGGGATATGAAAAAGCGTCGTGGGCGTCTCATTGGTATGGAACTTAAGGGGCGTAGACAAGTGATTATCGCAGAAGTGCCTATGGCAGAGCTTTATCGCTATGCGACAGATGTACGTTCTATGACACAGGCAAGAGGTGAGGTCGCCTATAGCTTTGAACGCTATGAAGAAGCGCCAAGAGAGATCCAACAAAAAGTAATCGATAACCGCACTGAAGCGGCTAATTAATCAAAAGAAGCGCCCCTGTTCCTGTAGGAATGGGGGCGCTTCTTTTGGGAGCACGTGTTATAAACTGAGTGCAATGATCCCAAGTAACATCAGAAGATACAAGCCGATCATTGCTGCTGTAATGATGAAAGAGACCAATCCTGCACGGTTCCATGTCTCTTGAATCGCAAGAAAGTGTTCTAGGTTATCAAATTTGCCTGATTTCCAAGCCCATTCATTCCCTTTTGCACCGCACACAAAGATCCATACGATGTTGAAGATTGGAATTAGGCAAAGAAGTGGTAGATAGGAGTGGTTACCGATCCCCCAGAACATATTAAACACCAAAGCGCCCCAAGTCCATTTTTTGATTTCGGCAGGCACCTCACCATAAGTTTGCGTAGGTGTCGCAGGTGACTGATAGCTGATAAAAGTACCACAGTTTGGGCAGATGGCTTCCTGCCCCTCTAGTGGATGATCACATTTTTCACAGTTCATGGCTTAATCCTCCTAATAATAAAAACTACCCATCATAGAAAATACGAG
Organism: Cellulosilyticaceae bacterium; assembly: GCA_051650265.1. Classification (GTDB taxonomy): domain Bacteria; phylum Bacillota; class Clostridia; order Lachnospirales; family Cellulosilyticaceae; genus JBOFEH01. The sequence continues at coordinate 1,050 of JBOFIR010000074.1, read as the reverse complement.
TACAGAAAACACCATTATAAGTATAAGTGCAAGGAAAAATCCAGCGATGCCAAAGATAAACTTAGCAATACCCCCGCGGTTCCATGAGTTTTGGATCGCTAAGAATTTTTCTACATCTTCTAGGCTATAGTTGTTTGATTTCCAAGCCCACTCGTTGCCTTTTGCGCCGCATACAAAGATCCATATGAGGTTAAAGTATGGGATGAAGCAAAGTAGTGGTAGATACGTTTTGTTGCCAATGCCCCAGAAAATATTGAAAGTAAAAGCACCCCAGTTCCACTTCCTGATCTCAGGTGGAACCTCATTGTATGTAGGTGCATAGTTTGTCTGTTGTGGCATTTGAACCTCAGGTGTAGGTGCTTGTGGGACTTGACTGTAGTCAATGGCTTGCCCGCAGTTTGGGCAGAAGTTCTCCCCATTCAGTTTGGTATTACAAATAGGACAATACATAAAAACCTCCCCTTTAATGAAAATAATAAACAATTGTACCTCTCTAGTTTAACATGAATCAGCTTTGGGAAAAATAAAAAATGCATTAAATTCTAACTTCTCAATACAAAGCTTGATTTTTGGGAGTTGATATGATAGAATTTTTGTTGATTTACAAATAAGAAATCACATATTGTCAAACAAAGAAACGAAGTAGTAATACACCCTCATTTGACCAGAGAGCTATCGGTTGGTGCGAGATAGAGAAATGACTGTATGAACTCATCGTGGAGTTTCCTTGCTGAAGTAGTAGTAGGCACAGGCGGGACTTCCCGTTACAGAAGATTGAGTGCGGCATACGTGCCGAAGTAGAGTGGTAACGCGGAAATAGTCCTTTCGTCTCTAATATGTATTAGAGGTGAGAGGTTTTTTTATTTATAAGCCAAACATAAGGAGGAGTAGCCATGAAATATAATCCAAATGAAATTGAAAAAAAATGGCGTGAAAATTGGGCAAAGAACCCAATCAATGTAGAAACAGAAGATAAAAAACCTTACTACTGTCTTGATATGTTCCCATATCCATCAGGAAATGGTCTTCATGTAGGTCACTGGAGAGGGT
>JBOFIR010000073.1:0-49944 GCA_051650265.1 Cellulosilyticaceae bacterium | reverse complement strand
CAGTACCTACTTCAGAAACTTCAAGGTGCGCTTTATAGTTATTAATTTGACTTTTAATAACGCTGCTGATTTCTTCTGGTCTAAGGTTCATTTGCCTTGGTACACCCCTTTTTTATGCAAGTCGCAAATTATTCAGTTGTGTTTTGAGTCCGCTTAGCTTACCGCGAACGCTACCATCTACAACTTTGTCGCCAACTTTAATGATCATACCACCAATAAGTGAGCTATCTACTGCTGCTTCTAACTCAATTGTCTTACCTGTGTTTTTCTCAATGTTTGCTTTAATTTGCGCTAATTGTTCATCTTTTAAAGGTACGGCAGAAGTTACAGCGGCAAGAATTACACCTCTGTCTGCTTTTGCCATCGTTAAAAATGTTTCAAATATATCTAATATCAAATCCTGACGACCTTTTTTGATAATGAGTACTAATAGTCCTACGAGTTCTTCCGCTACTCTACCATCAAAAATATTTTCTACCACTTGTATTTTTTCAGCTTGTAAAATACTTGGGTGTGAAAGCAGTGTGAAAAAGTCCTTTTCATTTTCAAGTACTTCTTTCATTGTTTTCACTTGGTCCTCAAAACTTTTCATTGCCCCTTGTTCATTGGCAATATCAAAGAGGGCAGTAGCATAACGTTTCGTTACTAATTGAGCCACTGTACATCCCCCATCTCTGTAATGATTTCATCAATTAATTGATGTTGTTTTGACTCATCCATAGAAGTTGATACAAATTTGCTTGCCATAAGGCTTGCTACTTCGATCATTTCTTCTTTCATTTGAGCCTTTACACGTTCTTCTTCTAACTTGATATCTTGCATTGCTTTTACTTTTATAGTATCCGCTTCTTCTTTAGCTGCTGCGATGATTTGTTCTTCGCGCACTAAAGCTTTTGCTCTTGCTTCTTTTAGAATCGCATTCGCTTCATCTTCGATATGAGCAATTTTCTCTTGGTATTGTACTTTTAATGCTGCTGCATCATTTTTTGCTGTAGTTGCCTCATTAATCTCACCTGCGATCATGGCTTTACGTTTTTCTAAAAACTCAGTCACTGGCTTGAATAAGATTTTACTTAAAATCCAAATGATAAAAAGTAGTGCAAAAACTTGGATTGCCCAATCCCATACAGTTACCATAGAGAATTCAATAATTTTACTCGGTTCTGGTGCTGCTGTTAATAGCGTTGTAAATGTTGCACTCAAAGGGAAAGTCCCTCCTTTCTATGTCTATCTTACTTCATTCTAAAATTGATTAACCGATTAAAGACATGTATTTTGTGATAAGTGGGTTAGCGAATAAAAGAATGATAGCTACGATAAGACCATAGATACCTGTTGTTTCAGCTACCGCTGCTCCAAGAAGCATTGTTCTTACTACGTCTGATTGTGCTTCTGGTTGACGACCAACTGCTTCAGCACCTTTACCTGCTGCGTAACCTTGTCCAATACCAGGTCCGATACCTGCGATCATTGCAAGACCTGCACCAATTGCTGAACATGCTAAAATTAATGCTTTTCCATCGATTTGTGTATTTGGTTCCATTTTAAAATTCCTCCTTAAAATAAAAATCTAAGTTTTTGATTTTTTTAACTAAATAAGTTTACGAATAGTAATAACAAGGCAATAATTAAAGCGTAAATCCCTGTTGTTTGTGCTACTGCTTGCCCTAGTAACATCGTTCTTACTACTGTACTTTGAAGCTTAGGTCTTTTACCTACTGCTTCAGCTGCTTTACCTGCTGCATAACCTTGACCGATACCAGGTCCAATACCTGCGATCATGGCAAGTCCTGCACCAATTGCTGAACATGCTAAGACAAGACCTACACCTGGCTTTGTTACAAGTGGGTTTGCAAATAGCATAACAATTGCAATAACTAATGAGAAAATCCCAGATGTCTCAGCTACGGCTGCTCCAAGAAGCATCACAAGTGTCGCTGGTTTACCGCCATCTTTTGGATTTTTACCCATAGCCTCAGCTGCTTTACCTGCTGCAAATCCCTGCCCGATACCAGGTCCAATACCTGCGATCATGGCAAGCCCCGCACCAATTGCTGAGAATGCTAAGACTAGTGCTTTAGGATCAACATTTCCCATCCATCCAAACAATAAATCTAAATATCCTGACATCACTTCACCTCTTTTCTTTACTCATCCATCGCACTTGATACAAATGTCATGCTGAGCATCACAAAGATCAGTGTTTGAAGAGCACCTGCAAAGATGTCAAAGTACAAGTGGAATATTGATGGTAGACCAATCTTTGCCCAAATAGGCATCATCGCATAGTATAAGCCCATGATGATTGTTCCTCCAAGAATATTACCGAACAAACGAAAACCTAATGATACTGGGTTGGCAAGTTCTCCAATAATATTAAGTGGTAGTAAAAATGGCATTGGCTCTAAGAAACCTTTGAAATAGCTTGCGCCTTTGGCTCTTACTCCATACCAGTGGATCATGAAAAATGTAGTTAAAGATAATGCAAATGTTGTTGCAATATCCGCAGTAGGTGGTCTTAGTCCAATTAATCCTGTTAAGTTTGATAACAAGATGAATAAAAACATAGGACCATAGAAGTAAGAAAATCTACTGTTTTTCTCACCCATTGTACTACTTGTAAAGTTGTTAAGCATGTCTACCGCAGCTTCAACTATTACTTGAAAATTCGTATCTGGTACAGCTTTGAAGTTTTTAAGCTTCATTCTTACAACGAGTGCAAAAATAATTAATGCAGCCATTACAAGAAATGTGTTGATATGCGTTGTTGTTAACCCATATACTTGTCCATCGACCTCAAATAACTTGACGACCGTATGGATACCAAAATCTAAATTATCCACCTACGCACTCTCCTTTCCCTTCAAGATGTCTATATGCAAAAGAGACGCTTGTCTCTTGTCGCCGAAAACAATTGTTCATTATACACATTACATTTGTTGAAAATATAAAGTTCTAATGATTTCCTACATAGAGCTGCATATACGCACCTATTTTCATAGATAGTAGTCCTACAAATACACCCACCGTGTTGATTCCTGGAGTGAGGACTGCAATAACAAGTATAAGGCCCGTTAATAAATATCGGAGCATATAATGTTTTTGCGTATAGCTTTTTGCCTTATTTTCTGGCATATCAAGTGCCTTTGTGATTGTAAGTGTCATCACACGTAGCTTGAGCACTGCAATGATAAGTCCTAATGCAATCCCAATCGTCCACGCCATAAGGTCCGTCACGAAGAAGATACCCAGGGCATAAACAAGGAGTGTAAAGCCTATCATTGTTAAAATCATGCTATTTTGTTTCAGATATGCTTTATTCATCTTTTTTCCCTTTCTTCGCTTCTTTCGTAATAATATAAAACATGTTTCTAAATGCTGCGCCTACGCCTAACACCGTAAAGATCAGAAGCCATAGCGGCGCATGCCCCGTGGCGTTATCAATCAGTCCGCCAAGGAGCATGCATCCAAAAATCGGTACAAGCATAGAAATACCTACTTGGTTTAGTAGGCCAAGTGCTGGGATCCAGCTTCTTTTCTTATCCAAACTGCACCTCTTTTCTATTGTTTGTAACAATATTCCTCTGGTCTTTCGCTTGTATGTCCAAAAGCATAGAGAATTGCTTCGCCAATACGACGAGATGCCTCTCCATCGCCAAATGGATTTTTAGCTTGTGCCATCTGTGCATAAAGTTCTTTATTTGTAAGTAACTCAGCTGTCATATCATAAATCGTTTGTTTTTCTACACCCGCCAGTTTGAGTGTACCTGCTTCTACACCCTCTGGGCGCTCTGTCACATTACGAAGAACAAGCACTGGTTTCCCAAGTGATGGTACCTCTTCTTGTAAGCCGCCTGAATCTGTAAGAACAAGGTATGAACGCTTCATTAGGTTATGCATATCTTTGATATCTAGTGGCTCTACAAGATGTACGCGTTCCACATCCCCAAGAATTGCTTCTACCACTTCTCTTACTGCAGGGTTCTTGTGTACTGCATACACCACCTCTACATCTTCAAACTGGTCTACCACCTCTCTTACTGCCTCACAAATTTGGCGAAGTGGCTCCCCAAGATTTTCTCTACGGTGCGCTGTCATTGTAATCACGCGTTTTGCATCATAATCAATTTGATTAAGTGTTTCTACTGTGAATGTATAGTCTTCTGTAATTGTTGTCTTTAAAGCATCAATCACAGTGTTTCCTGTTACGAAAATATCTTTCTCATCAACCGCTTCTCTTAGAAGATTTCCTTTTGATACTGGTGTTGGTGAGAAGTGTAGGTTTGCAAGCGAACCTGTAAGCTTACGATTCATCTCTTCTGGGAATGGCTCATAGCGATTGTATGTACGTAGCCCAGCTTCTACATGCCCTACCTGAATTTGCTGATAAAATGCAGCAAGTCCTGCTACAAAAGAAGTCGTTGTGTCACCATGTACAAGGACAATATCTGGTTTTGCTTCTTCTAGAACTTTTTCCATACCCTCTAGAACTCTTGTAGTGATCCCTGTAAGCGTCTGTCTTTGCTTCATGATGTCCAGATCATACTCTGGTTTAATCTCAAATATATCTAAAACTTGGTCTAGCATCTCACGGTGCTGTGCAGTGACACACACAATGCTTTCAATGCCTTCCATTTGTTCAAGTTCTTTTACCAATGGTGCCATTTTGACCGCTTCCGGTCTTGTGCCAAATACACTCATTACTCGTACTGGTTTTTTCATGATACACGCTCCTTTATACATTTGGGCATTATTATTATTTTGGATAATCCAACGCGATATTATGTACTTTCTACCAAAAAATCAGCATACTACTCCCTACTTTACCACTTTCACTAGCTGTTTGTAAACATTACCAAGAGAAATTCGGATGTTTATACATTTTCATGATTATTTTTGTCCTAAAATGTCACAAAGTATGCTACATCAAATCGTATTGTTTTTTTTATTTTCCAAAAATTATTTACAAAAAAAGACAAGGTTTCCCTTGCCCTTAAAAGTCCTCTTCCTCTGCAACAATAATGCGATTTTTACCCTGACTCTTTCCTCTAATGAGTGCATTGTCAGCTGCTACCACCAAGCGATGAGGCTCCTTTGTGAGCTCTGGATACGCACATACACCCATCGTAATAGACACAGGCAACCCCAATGTTTTGACAATATCAAGCTGTGGTACCTGCTTTTGGAATGCCTCAAAGATGGTCATACTTTCCTCTAATGAAGTGGGTAAGATAAGTACAAATTCATCCCCACCATACCTCACCACTTTTCCACCTTTCTCCTTGAGATAGGTTTTGGCGGTATGTGCGATAGTTTGAAGCACTTCATCTCCCTTGATATGTCCAAAGGTATCATTCACCTTCTTGAAGTTATCTGTATCAATAACTGCCACAGACATATTCTTAGGTTCATCCATAAGTTCATGGGTCACTTTGGTTAGTATCCTACGATTGTATGTTCTTGTAAGCGGATCAATCTCTGACTGTTGTGTAACAGATTCAAATAATCTTGAGTTCCGTGTATTGGATGCAATAAAAATAGCTAATGTCTCAAAAAAGATGATTGTATTTTGATTAAAGAATTCTGGTTCGTCATGTTCAAGTACCAGTACCCCTAACCTACTATTGTCATTAAAATCTATCAATGGCACTGCAAGCCTTGAACTAGGAATAGGATTCCCCTCAATCAGTGGTGCCTTGATTTCTTCTTTTGGAAACATATATGTGCCCCCAATTGTCCGAATCTCTGATGGGATCTTCTCCTTGTCAAGCTCCATAAATTCATTTTGGTCCCGTGTACTTCTTAAGTAAACCTTAATGCCTTCCGCATCCCCGTCATAAGCCCATAGATAACAAGTATTTACCCCTGTTACTCCCATGAGCATATCTGTAATGACTTTCATCAGCGCCTTGAGTGACCCAATATTATTCGCGACCTTCATGATCTCTCCTAATACCCAAATCATTCCTCTTTGCTGTTGAAGTTGCATTTCAAGCTGCTCAATCATCAAGTATTGTATTGCCCCCACTTCATTCACACCAAATCCCCCTCTTCTTCTATACCTCCTGTAAAAGAAGACCGATAAACCCAGGACCAGTATGGACACATGCAACTGGACTAATCCAGTCATACATACCTATTTCTTCAATATTTGATTCTTCTTTAAGTAAGTCATAGATATGCTTTGTCCCCTTTTCTCCATCCCCATGGATCATATAGACTTTGCATTTGTGTACATCTAGAATCCCCTTTGCTTCTTCTACAACCTTGGCTAATGCCTTTTGAGTTCCCCTTACCTTTGACTGCGTCACATACACACCGTCATCTGCAACTGTAATAATAGGCTTGAGATTAAGCACACCACCGAGCATCCCCGATACTCTTCCAATACGGCCTCCTGCTACAAGATACTTGAGTGTATCTACCATAAAGAATATATGCTGACGGCTTCTTACCCCATCAAGCACCTTAACAATTTCTTCAAGATCTTCATACCCAGCCTCAATCAGTTCACCTGCTTTTTGGACAAGGCAAGTCTCTCCGAGCGAAATGGTTCTTGAATCATAGATATGACTCGAGAGGTCAGAATATTCATCGGCCACCATTTGCACAGCGTTATGACAGCCCGACAAACCACTAGAAATGGTAATCGCCAGTACTTTCTCGTATCCTTGTGCTTTAATCTGCTCAAAAGTCTGATGAATTTCCTCAAGTGCTGGGAGTGAAGTCGTTGGACGTTTCTCTTCAATTGCTGCAAGTACTTCCTTTGAAGTAATTTCTACTTGATCTTTGTAAGTCATATCTGGGTAAACAATCTGAAAGTGTAACATAAAAACATCATATTTTTCTTGAACTTCTTGTGGCAAATCTGAAGCGCTATCTGTAATCAGAGCTATTTTTTTCATCTTTCAATCTCCTATCTCTACTAATAACTTATACCAGTTTTCTGGCAAACGCAATAATTAGAATATATTTTATTTTTATTCTAATTATATAGTTTTAATTACTAGTTATCATAGCATCGTGTTAGGGTTTTTTCAATATCAACTTCATATTCATCTTATTTTCTTTACCATATTATGAATATATTCCGGTGTAGTCCCACAGCAACCACCTACTACCTTCACACCTTGCCTTACAAATTCACCCATCTGCTCACCAAATGCGTATGCCCCCACAGGATAATGTAAGCATGCTCCCTCTACTTGAGGCATACCTGCATTTGGCATTGCAATCACAGGCCTTCTTGCCTTGCGTAGTAATATCTCTACCAACGCACCTAAGTGCATAGGGTCTACACTACAATTGACACCTATTGCATCTACCGGCAGATCATTCAAGATCTCTATCATCTGCTGGATCGTCTCGCCATAATACGTTTGTCCTTTTTCATCAAAGCTCATCGTGCAAAAAAGTGGCATATCCGTAACTGTTCGGACTGCCTCTATAGCAATCACCAACTCTTGCGTGCTCATGAATGTCTCACATAAGATCAAATCACATCCAGCCTCGATGCCTGCCTCGACTTGCTCCTTGAAGCACTGTGCGAGTGATGCAGTACTTACGCCATCTAGCCCACCTATTGACTTGCCACTCATGCCGATATCTAATGCAATATATGCCTGACACCCCGTCGCATGACATGCCGCCCGGGCGATTCTCACGGCTTCTGTGATCACAGCAGTGGGCGTATACCCACTTTCTGCGAGTGCATAACGATTTGCCCGAAAGGTATTGGTCTTAAGTAGCTGCGCACCTGCACTGAGATAAGCCTCATGAATGCGCTGCACTAATCCAGGGTGGGTCATCGTATACACTGCTGAACATGTGCCTCTTGCCATACCATGTGCCATAAGCATCGTCCCCATCGCCCCATCAAATACCAATACTTCTTTACCTAATACCTCTTGGATTTTCATCGACTCACCTCATCTTTTAGTTGCGTTTTGTCTTTAACGCATATGTAATCCCTCTCATATTGGCTAAGATTGCTTTTGCAATATCTGGTTGATTCATCGTATAGAGATGAATACCATCTACGCCATGCGCAAGAAGGTCAATGACCTGCATACTTGCATAAGCAATCCCAGCTTCTCTCAAGGCCGCATCATTGTGCTGATAAGCTTTGATAAGTGTCTGAATCCCCGCCGGAATACTTGCCCCACATAGACTCACCATACGCTCTAACTGCTTTGGGGATGTAATAGGCATGATCCCCGCTACGATAGGTACCTCTATCCCATGAGTTCTTGCCTTGTCGCACCATTTGTAGAAGAGCTCATTATCAAAAAAGAGCTGAGAAATCAAAAATTCTGCCCCTGCATCTACCTTCGCCTTCAGATGCTTCATATCCTCTTCCATACTATACGCTTCGATATGCTTTTCTGGATAGCACGCACCTGCTACGCCAAAACCGCCTTTTTCCTTGATATATGCAGTCAGATCTGATGCATATCTAAAATCACCAAGACTGCTCTCTCCATCTGGCAAGTCTCCACGTAGTGCCAAAACATTTTGGACATCTCCTTCTTGAAGTGCTTCTAGGATCTCATCGATTGATGACTTACTTGCACCGACACAAGTCAGATGCGTAAGTACTGGAATGTTGTACTCCCTCTTAACTGCCTTGGCAATATCCACTGTGTTTTGTCTACTACTACCACCTGCACCATAGGTTACACTGATAAAGTCTGGATTTAAAGGGGCTAGCCCATCAATTGTTTTGTAAATCGACGCCAGTGGTGTCGTTGATTTTGGTGGAAAGATCTCAAAAGAGATCGTTGGTCTTTTTGTATCGAATAATGTTGAAATCATATGGATTTCCTCCCCTGTGTGATTGAATGAAATTTAACTGAATTTGACTGGACTTACAAAAGTGTTATGAGGAATATAAAAACGCCAAAGCTTCTCTCTATACTCCTCGGCATAATCGATATTCACCCGCTTGGTTGCAACAACCTCCGGCACCTCATCCCCACGCATGACATACAGTGCGCCTTGCTCTAACAGCGTATGGCCATCTAGATTACGATCAATACTAAGCGCCTGGCATAACTTTCCAGGACCATTAGTAAGATCCTGCACCTTCTTTGATTTGATCTTGCGATATTGCTTACAAAGCGCAAATGCCTCCTCACCTATAGGTTCTACCCCTCTAATGAGCACCGCATGGGCAATACCCTCCTGCTCCGTCACAATATTGAGGCAATGATACATCCCATAAATGAGGTAGATATAAGCAACACCACCCTCCAAGAACATTGTCTTGGTGCGTGGTGTTGCTTTGTTGCCATAGGCATGGCAGGCTTTATCTTCAGGTGCCATATAGGCTTCTGTTTCTACAATTTTAAAATAGGCTTTGCGGCCATCTATCTCTCTGACAAGATACTGTCCAAGAAGTGCCTTGGCCACAGTGAGCGCATCTCTGAGATAGAATGCCCTTGGTAAAATTTTACCTTCTTCTTGATCTTCCATACTTCACCACCTGCATATCTTGATAAAGTGCATTGATTTCTGCGCCTAGTAGGAGTACCATCCCACTCATATAAAGCCAAATCAGTAGGATAAAGACGCCGCCCAGACTCCCATACATTTGATTGTACTTGCTAAAATACTCGATATAGACTGCAAAAAGCATAGAAAAACCATACCATCCAAATGTCGCAAAGAGTGCTCCTGGCCATATGTTTTTGTGTCTCAAATGCTTTCTTGGAATAAACTTATAGATCAGATAAAAGCCCATCAAGAGGCCAACTACTGGTGTTGTATATCTAAAGAAATCCCATATTGGTCTATAAATTGTATGATTGCTAATAAAGAGGCTTAGTATGTGCTCTCCAATCTTATTGCCGAATACTAACAACACGATCATCACCGCAATGAGTGCAGCTAAGAGTATTGTATAGAACATGGACAATAGTTTTCTAATCCAAAATGGACGATTATCAATGGCATTGTATGCTTTATGAATCCCACGGATCATAGCATTCACTGCTGCCGATGCAGACCAAACAGATGCCAGCGCTCCAAAAGATAACAATGTTGGGCTACGATACTGGATCAGTTGATTAAGGGTATTTTCGATAAATGGCATGATTGATGTAGGTATAAAGTCATTTACATAGTCAATAAAATCAACTTCACCAAAACTTGTATAAGACAAGATGGTTACAATCATAATCAAAAAAGGAAAGAATGCCAGTAGCCAATAATACGTCATCTGCGCACTTCTTGCTCCGATTTCATGACTCAAAAACCTCTTTTTAAGTGTCATGCCAAAATCAATCAGCTCTCTCATGCTTTTAAACCCCACTTTCTAAGTATCAGTTAATTATTATAATATATCACAATCTTTGACAATATGTAAATTTTATAGAGATATAGCCTTTTAATCCCAATAAAAAAAACCTAGCACAGCTTATAGTAGTTTAATCGAATCTACCTTAAGCTATTCTAGGTTTTTAGATTATTTGCTTGTTGAAATTTGTTTCATCTTCTTTTTCATCTTAGTCATCATGCCTTGTTTCTTTGGTTCAGGTAATTTGCCTGAAAGCACGTTGACAATCATAATCCCTGCTACTTCTACTTTAATTTGTTTTTTCACTGGAATTGTGTTGTATACTGTGTCATCACAAAGAAATGTTTGAATCTGAGGGCCAATTTTTGCAATAACCACTGGCATCTTTCTTTTACGATACATCTTTGGTAATTGGTCTCTTACTTGTTTTGGTAATTTGAGATTGTCTGGCTTATCTTTCTTTTTATCTAAAACAAATATTTGTACGGGTTGTTTGTACTGGTTGACTAATTGTTGTTGCTCATCATATTTCTTTTGTAGTTTTTTACCCCAGAAGTAAAGTCCTACTAAAGCAGCAGCGATCACTACTAACCAAATTGTCCATATCATCCAAGTCTCCACCTTGGTACCTCCTCTTCATCATGCGATATAAGTCTTATACAAGCTAGTATAGCATACCAATTCGTATATCTCAATATGCCTCGTTTATTAATTTAAAAATCTTCATATACTAACTTTATCATGCGTTATGGGAGGAATTTTTATGTTTTTGCTACTCTTTTTACTCAGCTTATTGTGTGCTTGCTATGTGATTTTTATTGAGCGCAAAAATTATGGCACTGCTTGGGCCTGGATCATGACGATTCTCTTCCTCCCTGTAATAGGTACCCTTCTATACCTTTTTGTCGGACGCCCACTACACGTACGCAAAACCTTTGTGCGCAAAGAGGAAGAAGGACGCTTTATACAGCTCCTTCAGAGTAGACTATGTCCACTCCCTGATGATTCTACCCCCTACCATCCTCTGATCAACCTCCATCTTTCAGGCCACGAGACGCCCTATACTAGTTGTAATACCATCCGAGTTTTCACTGATGGCACCGCCCTTTTCAAAGACCTCTACGAAGCCATCTCCTGTGCCACACGAAGCATTCACCTGGAATACTATATTATTCGTTATGACACCCTTGGCCTAAGGCTTAAAGAACTCCTCATCCAAAAAGCTAAAGAAGGTGTAGAAGTTTGCCTCGTCTATGACAATATGGGCTGTCTCTTTGTTCCACACCGTTACTTCAAGGAACTCAAAGCCTCAGGCGTTAAGCTTGCCACGTTCTTCAAGCCCTTTATCCCCTTCTTAAACCTACGCTTTAACTACCGCAATCACCGCAAGATCTGTGTGATTGATGAGCAAATTGGCTATCTTGGTGGGTTCAACATCGGCAATGAATATATAGGCCTTGATCCCAAAATGGGGTACTGGCGTGATACACATCTTCGCATCACAGGAAGTAGCATCTATTTTCTAGACCTTCAATTTCTTTTAGACTGGCGTTTTGCAAACAAATCCACACACAGCCTAGATGCTTATATTGATAGTTATAACAAGGAACCGCCTACGCCCACATCTTCGCCCCTTGGCATGCAGCTCGTTGCGAGTGGCCCTGACTCCAAGTACCCTGCCATCAAAAACGGCTATATCAAACTGATCTCAGAGGCTAAACACACCATTCGTATCCAAACCCCATACTTCATCCCTGATGATGCCCTACTCACCGCGCTTAAGCTTGCTGCCCTATCTGGTGTAAGTGTCCAGATCATGATTCCAAACAAGCCAGATCATCTCCTTGTGTATTGGGCGACCTACTCCTACGTCGGTGCACTCTTACCTTATGGCATCAGATGCTACACTTATGAGTCTGGCTTCCTCCACGCCAAGACCATCATGATCGACGGTACCATGTCTTCTGTGGGGACCGCCAACTTTGACGTGCGTAGCCTCCAACTTAACTTTGAGATCAATGCCTTTATCTATGACAACACCATTGCTACTTCACTCGAAGTAATCTTCGATGAGGACCTTGAACACTGTCATGAGTTGACGCTTGAACACTATACAAAACGCTCCTATCTCATCAAAACCAAAGAAGCCATTGCCAGATTACTTTCTCCCATCCTTTAACCCTCCCTACACACAATAAACCAAACAAAAAAAGAGTAAGAAATCCCCATGATTTCTTACTCTTTTTAACTGTCCTAGTATATACCGACATGAACATCTCCATCTACTTTACTAATGCTACAAAACTGAGCTTGCTCTACAAAGTATTTGACAGTATTCCCAATGGCCACACGCACCCCTGGATAAACAGTGTTATGTACTTTGATCAACCCTGTATCCGTATCCTGCATCACATCTCTCAGTGTAAAGTACTCCCCTTGCACTAGCGCTAACTCTTCCCGTAGTTGGGCCTGCACACTCAGTACTTTTTCAAGCATCTGCTGTTTTTCAGGGCTAAGACCTCCCAAGCCCTTAAGTTTTAAGAAACTCACATTTTGGTCCGTCTTGTGACAGCGCTCCCTAAGCTCAAAATACTGCTTCTCAAGGGCCTTATAACGTGCCATAGTTTGAGGAAGTTGTCCTAACTGGATACCTGTGACAGTCGCCATATAGGAACCTAAGGTATTCACATAGATGCCTTTACCTGCCGTGGTGTTCCCACCTACAATCAGCCCTTTCCCTTGATCTACTAGCACATTACCACCTGCGGATACTTCACTGTGCATGATGACTTCAGAGACGACATCACGATCCGCATGCACCGAAGCATTCTGAATGAACTTTGTGATAATATTGCCCTTTGACACAAGTTTACCTTTGTCCCCTCCTTGGATTCCATACCATAAGACGATATCCCCATCTGCAATAATGGTAGCTGCCTCCACAGGCCCTCTTACTTCAACATTGCCACCAGATCGGATTGTATAACCACTTTGAACACCGCCATTAATCACAATGTTCCCTATAAAATCCACATTACCTATACTGCTATCTACATCCGCTTTAATGATATAGTTTTGGGATACAGATACCACATCATGATCATAGCCAAGCTGCCCATCCACACTCGCTACCAAACGCAGACCATCTGCTGAAATCTGGGTATTCTTGCCACGTGGCATCTTCACATCTTTGCCCCTGACTGGCGGCACCGTCTGCCCGAGAACATTTTTTCCCGCCTGTCCTTCAGTTGACGGCTTTTTGATCACTAGCACATCTCCCTGACTTGCATTGGTAACAAGTCCTAGTTCCTTAAAATCCATTGTGCCATCTGCTTTTTTCTTAGGCGTTCGCTTACCAATCTGTGTGATATCAAATTGATACATCAACCTAGCCGATTCTCCAGCTATAGGCATAGTCCCTTTTGCAATAATATACTTATAGTTATAACGTCTATGATCAAAACTCTCTCTTAATATACTTTCATCAATACCAAATACAATCCCCTTGCTTTTAACCTGCCAATTCACATCTTCTAGACTAAGTGGTTTGCCACCATTTTGAGCTTCAGTATAGCTAATAATTCCATACATCTTATCTCTACTTACTTCAACGATTACCTGCTCATTTTTCACTGTATGATTCGGCATCCTGATTCCCCCTATACACTTTTCTTAGTCTACTGTAATTTCTTGGATTAAGTCTTTGATGATCTGCTCCACATCTTGCGGCAACGTCTTGACCTTTTCCTTCGGAAGATTAGGTACATCAATAGGCTCTCCAATATTCACATAGATTGTTGCCTTTTCCACACGACCTGTCTCTTCTAAGATTTTGAACGTATCTTGGAATGCAATAGGCACAATGGGTACATTAGCCTTGGTGGCTAGTTTAAAGCTCCCTGCCTTGAAGCTTCCGACTTCTCGCCCTTTGCTTCTTGTTCCCTCTGGGAAAATCACAATAGATTGTCCTTCTTTAAGTTCTTCAATCCCTTGCAAGATTGATTGAAGCTGCTTTTTCATATCATCACGATCAAGATAAATACATCCCATGGCATCAAACCATTTGCTGATCACAGGCATCTTCTTCGTCTCTTCCTTACCAATAAAAATAATAGGTTCATCAATAAGGTGCGCCATCAGCGGTGAGTCAAATAAACTCTTATGTGTCCCCATATAGACTACAGGGCCTTCTTTTGGTAAGTTTTCTTTCCCTTTGATGATGATTTGTGTATCCGCTGCCTTTAGCATATTGTTACTGAGCTCTCTCATACACTTGTAGACTGCTGTACGCTTTTGCTTCTTTTCATGAGCAGGGAGCTTGGCTTCACCAATGTAGTTTTTGTTACGGATGCTACTACGCTTCACATAGTGCCATGCCATCGTCCAAAGAACCTTGATACTCCTAATCATTGTCACTCACCTCATCTAGCGTCTTGTACTCACTAAGCATCTTTTCTTTAAGATGGTAGAGTCCATCAGATAGGTCAACTGGTAATAGCTCCGGGTTAATGAGCCTTGTATATTCGTCCCATAGTGTCCCCATCTCCTCTTTGGCATAAGCTCTGATTGTCATGGCACTTGGACATGTATAGACACATTCTCCTGATCTAAATACAGGTACAAGTAAGTCTCTGAGTGTATACGTATGGGCTTTGAGCCTCATCTTGTTCCATCTTGCACGTGTATCTGTGAGTACGAGTTCTTTGTTCTCATCAAACTGCTCGCCTTCAAGTGCGATCATATCTGCCTTGATCTTGCCTGTCATACGGTCATAGATCCTTACCACTTTCTTGATCCCTGGATTAGTGACTTTCTCTGGGTTATTAGAAATCTTGATCTTTGGATTGAAATCTCCATCTTGACTAAGCTCTGCCGCAAGCTTATAGATCCCACCAAAAGATGGACAATCATCTGATGTAATGAGCTTCGTCCCAACACCCCAAAGTGTGATCTTCGCCCCTTGACGCTTGAGATCTGCGATCAAGTATTCATCCAAATCACATGATGCACTGATGATGGCATCAGGGTAACCTGCTTCATCGAGCATCACCCTCGCATTCTTAGAAAGGTATGCAAGGTCACCACTATCTAGTCTGATTCCAAACTTCTTCGAAGAGATTCCTTGCGCTTTCATTTCATCAAATACTTTGATGGCATTTGGCACTCCTTTTCCTAATGTATCGTAAGTGTCTACTAGCAAGATGCAATTGTGTGGGAAGATCTTTGCATAGGCTCTAAAAGCCTCAATTTCTGATGGGAAGCTCATCACCCAGCTATGGGCATGTGTTCCTGCTACTGGTACATCAAACAATTGACCTGCAAGCACATTGGATGTGGCATGACAGCCACCAATCATCGCAGCTCTTGCACCATATATCCCTGCATCCGGACCCTGCGCACGGCGTAGTCCGAATTCAAGCACTGTATCACCTTCTGCTGCTCTCACCACACGTGCAGCTTTTGTCGCAATCAAACTTTGGTGGTTCACAATATTAAGAAGTGCTGTCTCCACAAATTGTGCTTCTAGAATAGGTGCTGTAATGCGCATCAATGGCTCTCCTGGAAATACCACGGTGCCTTCCGGAATCGCATCGAGGTCTCCTGTAAACTTAAACCCTTTGAGATAAGTAAGGAATGGCTCGCTAAACAAGCCAAGGGATCTCAAATATGTGATCGCTGCTTCATCAAAATCTAGCCCCTTAATATAGTCTATAGCTTGTTCAAGTCCTGCGCAGATCGCATAACCATTTTTTGAAGGATTCTTCCTATAGAATAAATCAAATACTACGTGATGGTTATTCACGGTATTCTCAAAATAACCTTGCATCATTGTTAATTGATATAAATCTGTTAGTAGTGTTAAATTTCTACTTTCCATTCGACTCACTCCGTCCTCTACGATAGTTGTATTTATTGTGGTAATTATACCATAATTCAACACAATTACACACCCTAATCTAGGTAATGTCTAATTAATACTTGGCCTAATGTATGCATATACTGTTTTATAGTTTAGTCAAATTGACTACTATTTCAAAGGAGTATAGCCTTCACAGAAAAAGAAGCCTAAAGTAGCTGCGTCTACTTTAGGCTTCTTTTTCTTGTCCCATGCTTTCTCCTTCAACAATTGTCTCTAGTGACACATGTTTGGAAATAGGCTTGGCCCGATCTAGTGTCTCCTTGAACTTTTCATCACTACAGATATCCACCACATTTTTAAGTTTTTCTTTGACTGCTTTCTTACTGCCCCTATTCACCTCATTGTAAATGGCGCTAAAAGTCATACTAATATAGCGCATGTCAAGGCGATTCCTCATATAATGTTCGAGCCCTGCACTACGAAGCAGCTCTTCTAGTCTATTGTGTACCCGTATCTGATCTTCCCACATCTTTGCATTATAACTATGTAGTATGGATGATTTATTCTGGATATAGTGATACCAAGCGCCTTCTTCGATACAGATGCCATCTGCTAAAAGGAGCGCCTCTACATTGAATACAAGATCTTCCATAATCGTAATCCCTACTCCAAACCTAAGCTCATGTGCTTCAATAAATGCTCTTTCATAGAGGCAGCGCCATACACACCCCATAATATAAGTGTATTTTGGAAGCAAATCATCAATCCCTATCATAGGAGAGATCACTTCTTCAATCACTTCCAGATGACTGAGTTGTTTCTTTTCGAAAGGAAACAGCTGTGGCGAACCATTTTTTTGGGTATCTTTGTAGTAATTACACATACAGATGGGATAAGGTGATCCTTTAATACACCTATAGAGTGCTTCATACATCCCGTCTTGGACCCAATCATCTGGATCCACGAAACCTATGTAGGTACCACTTGCCCTATCAAGCCCCGCATTGCGCGCAGCAGCCACGCCTTGATTGATTTGATCAATCACCTGAATCCGCGAATCCCTGGCCATATAGTCCTTACAAATAGCCAATGTGTCATCTTTTGAGCCATCATTGATAATAATGATTTCCAAATCCTTGTATGTTTGCGCCAAAATACTGTCTAAACATCTGCCAATATACTGTGCCACATTATACGCTGGCACAATGATACTTATTGTCTCCATACCACCCATCCTTTTTAAATATAATCTCTTACATTTATATGCCTATAGGTTAGATAAAATATGTGTAAATCTTATGAATTCTTTGTCTGCCATATAAAAAAGCTACCCCGAAGGATAGCTCTTGTTATCACTTTAACCTTTAGGTCAATGGTGATCTCTTATTTTTCTGGTGCTACTGCTGTCATGCTTTTTGAGTAATCAACAAGCATCTTACCATCTTCTGTACGTGTGACATCAAGTCTTGCCTCACCATTTTTATAAATAGCTGATCCTGGTGCAGATTCAAAAGCAACTTCCCATCCAGCTTTTGTTACTTCTTCCACATATGCCTTGTAGTCTGCTTCTGTGATCTCTGATACTTCAATTAATGTAGAGTTCTTAAGTGTTGTCACTTTTGCAATCTTAGCAACATCTACTTTTGGCACTGAATTTGGAAGCTCTACTGGCCAAACTTTTTCTTCTGATACTGTCATGGCATTGGCTGGTGGTGGTCCAAAACATCCTGTAAATGTAACCATTGAAAGTACTACCATCATTAATAAAGCGAGTTTTTTCATCTTTTCTCTCCTCTTAGACTCTATTTTTGCTTTTTGTAAGCCTATCTTATCTTATAGAATATCCATAATATTATCATATTATATTGGGTCTTTACAACTACGTGGTTTACTTTTATAATAAATGCTATGTAATATCATATCAAAACACGATGAAGAGGAAAAGTAGGATTGTAAATGCTTTTACAGCGAGTGGGGTTGGTGGGAGCCCATAGGCTATACTTTACGAAAAATCACCTCGGAGTGGCAGACCGAAATACAAGTAGGCTCTGACGGGTTACTTCCCCCCGTTACCAAAGGAAAGGTATAACGAGCGGCTTCTATTTTTGTAGAGGCAAATCAGGTGGTACCGCGGAAGATGAGGTTAAGTATGTTCTTTCGTCCTGTTTTTGGAGGATGAAGGGGCTTTTTTTATACCCAAATTTAGGTAATTATAAAAATTTTAGGAGGTTGACTATGTACAAAAAAGTAGACACCAACCTGAACTTCGTGGATCGCGAGCTTGCAGTCCTCGAGTTTTGGAAAGCAAACAATGTATTTGAAGAATCAATCAACTCTCGTGAAGGTTCTGAAACTTTCACATTCTATGATGGCCCACCAACAGCAAATGGTAAGCCACATATCGGACACATCCTTACACGCGTTATCAAAGACTTAATCCCTCGTTACAAAACTATGAAGGGTTACAAAGTACTTCGTAAAGCTGGTTGGGATACTCACGGTCTTCCAGTTGAGCTTGAGGTAGAAAAAGTACTTGGCATCAGCGGTAAGCCACAAATCGAAGAATACGGTGTGGAAGACTTCATTACAAAATGTAAAGAAAGTGTTTGGAAATACCAAAGCGAATGGGAAAAAATGAGTGACCGCGTTGGTTATTGGGTAGATATGGAAAATCCATATGTTACTTATCACAACAACTATATCGAATCTGTATGGTGGTCTCTTCGCCAGATCTGGGACAAAGATCTGATCTACAAAGGTCATAAGATCGTTCCTTACTGCCCAAGATGTGGGACTTCTCTTTCATCTCACGAAGTTGCTCAAGGGTACAAAGATATCAAAGATGCAACAGCTATTGCAAAATTCAAAGTAGTAGGAGAAGAAAATACTTACCTTCTCGCTTGGACAACAACACCTTGGACACTTCCATCAAACGTAGCACTTTGTGTGAATCCAGAAGAAAACTACGTAACTGTAGAAGTAGCTGGTACAAAATACATCTTAGCTGAAGCACTCGTTGCTAGCGTATTCGGCGAAGATGAAGCAACAGTTGTTGCAACTACAAAAGGCACAGACCTTTGTGGTATGAGCTATGAACCACTCTTTGACTTTGTTTCACCAGATAAAAAAGCTTACTTCGTGGTTGCAGACAACTATGTAACAATGTCTGACGGTACAGGAATCGTTCATATCGCACCTGCTTTTGGTGAAGATGATGCACGTATTGGCCGTGAAAACGACCTGCCATTCGTACAGCTTGTAAATGAGCAAGGATACTTCACAAAAGAAGTCGCTGACTGGCAAGATATCTTCGTAAAGGATGCTGACAAACACATCCTCAAATGGTTAGAAGAAAACAATAAGCTTTTCAAATCTATGCCATACGAGCACAGTTACCCACACTGTTGGAGATGTGATACACCACTTCTTTACTACGCACGCGACACATGGTTCATCTCTATGTCAAAAGTACGTGATGCACTTGTTAAAAACAACAACACAGTAAACTGGCTTCCACCAGCAATCGGTGAAGGACGTTTTGGTAACTTCCTTGAGGGTGTTATTGACTGGGGTCTTTCTCGTTCACGTTACTGGGGAACACCACTTCCAATCTGGGAATGTGAATGTGGCCACAAGCACCTCATCGGCAGCATCGAAGAACTCAAGTCTATGAGTCCTGACTGCCCAGACGATATCGAACTTCACAAACCATACATCGACGCTGTTCACCTCAACTGTCCAGTGTGTAGCAAACAAATGAAGCGTGTTGAAGACGTTATTGACTGCTGGTATGATAGTGGATCAATGCCATTTGCACAACTTCACTACCCATTTGAAAACAAAGAAATCTTCGATCAAAACTACCCTGCAGATTTCATCTCAGAAGCTGTTGACCAAACACGTGGATGGTTCTATACACTGATGGCGATCTCTACACTTATCTTTGATCGTGCACCATACAAAAACGTTATCGTTCTTGGCCACGTATGTGACAAAGACGGTCTCAAAATGAGTAAACATAAAGGTAACGTTGTGGATCCATGGAGCGTACTTGATGCACAAGGTGCTGACGCTGTACGTTGGTACTTCTACTCTGCAAGTGCACCATGGTTACCAAGCCGCTTCGGTTCAGAAAACGTAAGTGAAGCACAACGTAAATTCATGGGTACATTCTGGAATACTTATGCGTTCTATGTACTTTATGCAAATATCGATAACTTCGATCCAACACAATATACATTAGACTACGCGACACTTGGTATGATGGATAAGTGGGCACTTTCAAAACTCAATACCCTTACAAAAGTGGTAGATGAGCACCTTGAAAACTACCGTATCTTCGAAGCTTCTCGTGCAATGCAAGAATTTATCGATGATATCTCTAACTGGTACGTACGTCGTAGCCGCGAGAGATTCTGGCAAAGTGATATGCCACAAGATAAAGTGAATGCTTACATGACACTTCACACAGTTCTTAGCACACTTGCAAAACTTTCTGCACCATTCGTACCATTTATGGCAGAAGAAATCTACCAAAACATCGTAAGATCTGTAGATGAGACAGCACCTATGAGTATCCACCTTTGTGACTTCCCAGTTGCTGATGCAGCAATGATGGATGCTGACCTTGAGAAACACATGGATGATGTCCTTAAAATTGTTGTTCTTGGACGTGCATGTCGTAGTGAAGCGAACATCAAAAACCGTCAACCAATCGGCAAGATGCATATTGGCGCTACAGAAGTACTCCCAGCAGCCTTCAACGCAATCATTGCTGAAGAGCTTAATGTTAAAGACGTTGATTTCACAGATGATGCATCTGACTTCATCTCTTACACATTCAAACCTCAAATGCGTACACTCGGACCAAAATATGGTAAAGTGCTTAATGCGATCCGTACTGCCCTTACAGAACTTGATGGTTCAAGAGCAATGGATGAACTTAATACAACAGGTGTTCTCAAACTCGCACTGGATGCTGAAACAATTGAACTGACAAAAGAAGATCTTCTGATCTCTACAGCTCAAAAAGAAGGTTTTGCAGCACAAAGTGAAGGTGGCTTCACAGTTGTACTTGATACACACTTAACAGATGCACTCATCGAAGAAGGTTTCGTACGTGAGATCATCTCTAAGATCCAAACAATGAGAAAAGAAGCTGACTTCCAAGTGGAAGACCATATCGTTGTTGCTTACAAAGATAACGCTAAGATTGCAGAAATCATTGCACGTAATGCAGATGAAATCCAATCGAACGTTCTTGCCAACGATGTTGTAGCTGGTTCACTTGAAAATGGCTATGAAAAATCTTGGAAAGTAAACGGGGAAGACGTGACACTTACTGTCAAACGTGCTTAATACCCACACAAAAAAGGCTATTGCAATTGCAATAGCCTTTTTTGTGTTACAAAATATCAATAATCTTAATATCTCGTCTTTGCCCCAAATCAACATACGCCTCTCCCACTTTTACTACTGGCCTATAAATACATTGATTTGGAATAAAGATCACCTCTGCATCCTCTTGTGTACTAAGCTTCACATTGACTCCCACATAGTAGTCTGCAATGTGACTCAAAAACGTCATCAAGATATGTGGATCAAGCTTATCGAGTTCATCCGTCATCAGATGCTCCATTACATGGAACGGTGTCTCCTTCTTCTTGTATACCCGTTCCGATATCATTGCATCATAGACATCAGCTACCCCTAATATCTTTCCATATAGATGAATCTGGTCTCCCTTTAGCCCCCGAGGATACCCTCTTCCATCTGCGCGTTCATGATGAGTCCATACGCCTTCTTTAATTGCATCACTAATACCAATCATGCTCTTGATTTGTTGGTATCCTATTTGTGCATGTGCTCTGACAACTTTAAGCTCATAACTTGTCATTTTACCCCGCTTATGCAGAATTTTCTCTGGAATACCAAACTTACCGATATCATGAAGTAACCCTGCACAAAAAAGTTCATGGAGCTGCTCTTCTTCCAAATCAATCCATTTTCCAATAAGCACCGCAAGCATTGCAACATTTAAGCTATGGGCATAGGTATAGTTCCCTACCTCTTTAAACATATTCACACAGCCCATGATTGTACTATTATCACTGAGCATCTCAAAGAAGTTTTCTGAGATCTGCTCAAGATCTTTATAAGGTACTATCCCTTTGACACGGCTCTCCTCCAAAAGATTTCTGAGTTTCATCAAATTTGTACGATAAGCTGTTGTGTGCACTTGGTTAATATTCCATACCTTACTCCACTCATCTTTTTGTATATACACTTCTGAGACCTGAAACTTTTCAAGCCATCTTAGACTCTCCTCTGTAAGAATATGGCCTTTTTTGCACAATACAACACCTGTGGTAAAATCCACAACATCTCTTGTGATAATTTCTCCAATCTGACACTCATTATAATGTTTACGTATGTCTTTCATCCTTCTCACACCTTCCCCACTCTTATTACACTTACTTAACTATAGAATATCTACAATCCTTATATCATTTTCTTGACTTAGGTCGATGTAGTTTTCATCTACTTTAACTATAGGTCTATAAATACAGTTTTGCGGCAAAAACACTACCTTCGCCTGTTCTCCTGTACTCAGGAGAACCTCTACACCTATGTAATAATTTGCAATATTGGTTAGAAATGTGAGTAGAATCTCTGGATCAAGCCTACCTAATTCTTCCCTCATCATATAGCCCATTACTTCAAAAGGTGTTTCCCTTTGCTTATAAACCCGCTCAGAAATCATGGCATCATAGACATCCACAACTGCTAGGATCTTCCCATAAAGAGGAATTTCCTCCCCGATCAGTTGTCTTGGATAACCCTTCCCATCATTTCTTTCATGGTGGGAAAGTACTGCTAATTTCACTCCTTCAGATACTCCAGGCAATTCTTTGATGCGATCATAACCATAATTTACATGTCTACGCATCACCAATTTTTCTGCTGGCGTGAGCTCTCCTCTTTTGTTGAGAATCTTATCTGGCACACGATACTTCCCAATATCGTGGAGTAACCCAGCCATCATTAGATCCTTCAAAGCTTCTTCTGGGAGCTTGAGCCACTTACCAACCACTACTGCTAGCATCCCCACATTAAGACTATGTGTATAGGTATATTCATCCACCGAACGCACCATATTGACACATCCCATAATGGCGCTATGATCCTGCCCAAATACATCACCAAATTGCCGGCAGACTTCTTGAATTGCACCATAATTAATGGCCTCGGAAAATCTAAAGCTTTCTAGTGCATCCTTCACACGATATTTTTGCTGCTGATAATTCTTTACATGTTCTTCGTCAAGATGCCATACTTTACTCCATCCGTCACCTACTACATAAATATCTGAATGAATAAAATTTTTGAGCCATTCAATTGTATCTTCTGATAGTGCCTTTCCTTTTTTACATAGAATGACACCATTCGCACTATTGACAATATGTCGACTCAGTATATCACCAGCCTTACACTGCCCATACAGAACTTTCTTTTCTTTCACTTTGTACCCCCTTCCCAAATACGTTAAATCTATCCTTTAAAATTATCGGAACTTTTAAGCAAATCCTTAGAGCATGTCCCCAAACTTCCTGGATACATAAAAAAGGGCAACACCCTGCTGGGTATTGCCTTGAATTCTAGAATAATTTCTTACGAATCATTAGGAGTGTCATCACAATGATTCCAATCACTGATGCAACCAAGATATAGATATACCCCATATTATTATCAGCAAGTGGTAGTGGTACGTTCATCCCAAAGAAACTTGAGATCATAGTTGGAATAGATAATACAATCGTAATTGAGGTAAGTGTCTTCATCACGATATTGAGGTTATTAGAGATGACTGATGCAAAGGCATCCATCGTCCCACTTAGAATATTACTATAGATATTTGCCATCTCGATGGCCTGCTTATTCTCGATGATAACATCTTCAAGAAGTTCAGTATCTTCTGGGTACTGCTTGATTGCTTCCATACGCATCATTTTCTCGAGTACCACCTCGTTTGAACGAAGGGCTGTCGTAAAGTAAACCAAACTCTTTTCTAAAGCAAGGAGCTGAATAAGCTCTTTGTTCTTCATAGACTTATGAAGTTCTTGCTCTACTTTGTTGCTCAGCTTATCAATGCATCTTAAGTACTGTAAGAAGTAAGTGGCATTTTTATAAAGAATCTGAAGAATAAAACGTGTTTTCTTAAAAGTATAAAACGTCTTCACTCTTCCTGTAATAAAGTCATTAATCAGTGCAACCTCTTTGAGGCATACCGTCATCATAAAGTCTTTTCCGATGATGATCTCAAGAGGGATTGTAATATATTCATGTTGTGCACTATCATCTTTGATTGGAACGTCCACGATAATGAGTGTGTAATCATCTTCAGTATCGATATGCGCACGTTCCTCTTCATCTAGAGCAGAACTAATGTGATTTGCTTCAATGTTAAACTCAGCTGCAAGTGCTTGAATTTCTTCTTGGCTTGGATTAACCACATTGATCCATGCACCTGGTTCAAATTTTTCTAATCTTTCGAGCTTACCTTCAATTGTCTTATAAATTTTCTTCATCTAATCATCCTCTCCACTCCTCTTGATGATTTGCGGAGAATGTTAGAAGTTATGTAAGTTTCTTCCACATATTATCAAGAGTGAGCCTGCTTTCTTTATTCATTTGATCGTTGCACCTGACATAACTCGGCCCTGCGTCCATAAACTCACTCTCCTTTAGTATCCTACATTTTGATTGAAATTATGTCTTACACACATTTCCTTCATAATAATACTAGTAGATGTCCTAGCCTGCCGTCAAGTAAAAGTGTATAACAAACACAAAAAAGGTGGCATTTCTTACTTGAAATCCACCTTCTTTTGTTTGTTTATATTACATTGGGCCTGCTTTTTTGTTGCCGGTCTTCGCCTTACCTTGAATCTCTGGTACAGGTTTCACACTATTCTTTTCATAATGTGCTTTGTGATTGCTCTGTGTTCCATGAGGATCACTCACATCAGGTCTACTCATACCCTTTTTAGCCATTTTAAAACCTCCTTCTCTCATTCTTGTCCTTAGTATATGTCCGCAAGGAAATTTTAAACATATACTAACCAAATTCCCCTATCTGTCATAAATTAGTAATATACACTTTCTAGTAAAAAAAAAGGGGGAGTTATGTATGAACAAACCTCAATTCAAATCGCTCATGGCACTTCTTTGCCTCATTCTTGGCGTCTTACTACTCATCAGCGCTTTAGTGATTAATGCTTTTGGCTCTACCACCTATACCTTGTTACTTGCCTTTGGCGGTGTACTCGTTGTAATCGGTGCTATAGCTTACTATATAACGTATCTACGTATCAAAACGATCTCTCTACTCAAAAACAAGCAGCTTCCGATCCTTGCTCACTGGACCTATCTCCCTTCTGAATTCAAGACAATCCATACCGCCTTGGTAGAAGAAAAACACAGTACATTCTCTATGATCATCCTGACCACTTTTCTTATATTACTGATTGCTATTGGTTTTATCTTAACCAATCCAACTCTTTATCTCAGAATTTGCATCACCCTAGGCATCCTCATCATCGTCTTAGCACTGACCTGCTCACTTTGTGTACAAATCTATTACAAAAACAAACTCACTCACCCCGTAGAAGCCCTCATCTCAGAAGAATTCATCTATTTTTGCGGCGAACTCTATGGGCTCAATCGCTCTTTATATATTCTTGAAACTGTACAGATTATCGAGGGTCCCCAAAATGTAATGCAATTCATCTATGGAAGCCCTGGCACCCCTTACGATCCCATTCATATTCTTACCATCCCCATTCCTGCTGGCAATCTAGATCATGCCAAAGAGATTAGAACACACTTTATCAAGAGGCTAGAAAATCATTCTTAGCGTAGCAAAAAAACACCTGTAGCGCCAAAGCCACAGGTGTTTTTTTGATCTATTCTTTATAATTGAGGACACGAATGGCATTGAGAATTGCCAGTACTGAAACACCTACATCAGCGAATACTGCAAGCCACATATTAGCAATACTAAAGAGCCCTAGAATCATTACCAAAAGTTTGATCCCAATTGCAAATACGATATTTTGCGTTACCACCTGCTTGGTCTTACGTGCAATACCCATAGCCGTTCCAATACGACTAAGTTCATCTGTCATAAGTACAATATCACTTGCCTCAATCGCAACATCAGAGCCTACACCACCCATAGCAATCCCTACATTTGCCATAGCTAGTACTGGGGCATCATTCATACCATCCCCTACAAAGGCTACTGTCTTTCCTTCATCCATCAGCTCTTTGACTTTTGTCACCTTATCTTGTGGTAACAACTGACCATACACTTTGGTAATACCAACACTCTTACCAACTTCATCCCCTACAGATTGCTGGTCGCCTGTCAGCATCACTACTTCTTTGATTCCTTGCGCCTTAAATGCTGCAATAGCCGCTTTACTATCTGCCTTGATCTGATCTGCAAGTTCAATATACCCTTTGTAAATACCCGCTACTGCTACATAGACTACAGTTCCGCATCCTTCATATTCTGGGACATGAATCCCTAGAAGTGTCATCAACTTACTATTACCAACAGCCACCTGCTCTTCTTCAATCTGCGCAACGATTCCATATCCTGCTTTTTCCTCGTGTGTTGTGACACGCATTGATGCAATAGCGTCATCATAAGCTACGATCGCCGCTGCAATCGGATGATTTGAATATTGCTCCACACTCTTAGCATAGCGTAATACTGTCTCTTCACTTTCATCAAACGCCACATCAATATGACGAATACCAAATACACCCTCTGTAATTGTCCCTGTCTTATCTAGTACGATGGTATCTACTGTGTTGAGTGCTTCAAGGTAGTTTCCACCTTTGACCAATACCCCACGCTTTGAAGACGCTCCAATTCCACCAAAGAATCCCAGCGGAATAGACACAACAAGTGCACATGGACAAGAGATTACAAGAAAGACAATACTATTATAAACCCATGTATGCCAGTCCCCTGTTACAAGTGATGGTATAATGGCTACCAGAAAGGCTACCACAACGACTGCTGGTGTATACCATTTGGCAAACTTTGTGATAAAGTTTTCAGCTTCTGCCTTTTGACTACTTGCATTTTGAATGAGCTCTAAAATTTTACTTACTGTAGAGGTCTCATAAGTCTTTGTGACTTCAATCTCAAGAAGACTTGTTTGGTTGATACTCCCACTGAGCACTTCCATCCCCGTCTCTACACTCTCTGGCATTGATTCTCCTGTGAGCATTGACTTGTCAAGAAGACTACTTCCTTTGACAACCTTACCATCAAGTGGAATCTTCTCACCTGGTCTCACCTGAATCAGCTCACCAATCTCTACTTCATCTGGTGCCACATCCTCAGTCTGGCCATCTTCCCCAATCACCCTTGCAAAATCTGGTCTGATATCCATCAGATCTGCAATCGCTGCACGTGAATAAGACACAGCACGGTGCTGGAGATACTCACCTACTTGGTAGAAAATCATAACTGCTACTGCTTCTGGATACTCTTTGATCACAAACGCTGCTACTGTCGCAAGTGCCATGAGGAAGTTCTCATCGAAAATTTTACCTCTTAGGATATTTTTACCTGCTTTGAGCAAGACATCATAGCCTACTGCAAGGTATGCTAGTACAAACCATAGGGTTTGGTCAAGTAGGCTTCCCAGAATCACACCCCCTACACCAATAGCTACACGTGCGAGGAGTGGCATGTGAAATCCACCCTTCTTCCCTTCATGGTCATGGTCGTGATCATGTCCACCACAGCAACCACACCCCACTTGGAACAGTTCCTCTTGCTGCTTCTTATGACTATGGCTATGCCCGTGGTCATGGCCTGTGCATCCGCAACTTTCTTCTTCATGACTATGGCTATGCTCGTGCTCATGGCCTGTGCATCCGCAGCTTTCTCCTTCATGACTATGGCTATGCTCGTGCTCATGGCCTGTGCATCCCCAACTTTCTTCTTCATGACTATGGCTATGCTCGTGCTCATGGCCTGTGCATCCGCAACTTTCTCCTTCATGACTATGACTATGCTCGTGCTCATGGTCTCCACATCCACAACCTTCAGGGTGCTTCTGCTTTGCCACTCCTACCTTCCCACGTGTTCTACGTGCACTACGGGCTGGCTTGTTTTTGATTGCAATGATGACATCCGCCTCTACCTTACGTGCTGCTGTTTGAATATAATCCCTTAATACTTCTACATCTTCTTCCGCTTCAGTATGTACCTCCAACTCCTTGAGCATGAATCTCAGACTCACTTTCTGGAATTTCGGGTCTTTTGCCAATGCTGCTTCTACTTTAGCTGCGCAATTGGCACAATCTATCTGATCAAACGCATAGATATATTTCATGTGTGTGCCCCTCTCATATGAATGATTGTTCATTTATAGTTATATACTATGCACTTCTCTCGTTGTTGTCAACTCTTTTTCTGTGATATACTAAATAACGAGATAAAATTAATCTACCCGACCAAGGAGGAAACTATGTCTACACAAATGATTCACGACTTAATGCACTATATTGATGAAAGTCCAACGATGTTTCATGCCGCAGCACAAACTGCCAAATTACTTGAAACAAATGGATTTAAGTACCTTGATCCAAAAGCAGACTGGGCACTTGAAGAAGGCTTAGGCTACTATACAACTTGCAATGACTCTGCTGTTATTGCTTTCCGTACAAATAGCTTAAATGTTGTGGAGGAAGGCTTCAGAATCGTAGGTGCACATACAGATGTACCAGGATTCAAGATCAAACCTAATCCACAGATGGCAACAGAATCTTACATCAAACTCAATACTGAAGTATATGGTGGTCCAATCTACAACACATGGCTTGATCGTCCACTCTCTATTGCTGGCCGCGTGGCACTTCTAAGTGATGATGTCCTTGCACCAACGATGAAGCTTGTAGATCTTAAGAAACCATTACTCATCATTCCAAACCTTGCGATTCATATGAACCGTGAAGTGAACAATGGTGCCAAACTCAACACCCAAAAAGAAACACTTCCTATCCTTGGGTACATCAACGATAAACTCTCAGGCAATGCTGTACTTGACCTTGTCGCAGCTGAACTTGGTGTTGAAACAGATGCTATTCTCAGCACAGAACTCTACCTCTATCCAACAGAGCGCTCATGCCTTGTAGGCTTATCAGACGATTTCATCTCAGCGCCAAGACTCGATGATCTCTCTATGGTGTATAGCGGTCTTGAAGCACTCATCCATACAAAAGGCCAAAAAGGCATTACCCTTCTTGCTGCCTTTGACAATGAGGAAGTAGGGAGCCGTACAAAACAAGGTGCTGACTCTGAATTCTTAGCAAACGTTCTTGAGCGCATCACACTTGCACTTGGTCATACACGTAGCGCTCACCTTCGTGCACTTGAGCAATCATTTATCATCTCTTGCGATGTGGCACATCTCCTTCATCCAAACTATCCTGAGAAGTCTGACCCAACCAACAAAGTACTTCCAGGCAATGGCCCTGCGATCAAGATGAGTGCAAGCTTTAGCTACACAACTGATAGCGACTCATCTGGTGTATTTGCTGGTCTTTGCAAGACAAACAACATTCCATATCAAGTGTTCGTAAACCGTTCTGATGAGCGCGGTGGCTCTACAATCGGACCTGTATCTACATCACATGTAACAATCCGTAGCGTAGACATTGGTACACCAATGCTCAGCATGCACTCTGCTAGAGAGCTTATGGCAAGTGCGGACTTCGTGCATACAACAGATGCACTCAAAGCGTTCTACGCACTCTAAACGCTCTATAACCCCACCCTATACCCACCTCATAATTCTTAAGACAATCTTAATAATTGTGAGGTGGGTTTCTTAAGATTTGCTTGTTAAACTTTCTTTATACTTATAAAAAAGAGATAATCATTGGAGGTTTTATTATGGAAAAAAGCAAATCACTCACACTATTTTTGGGGCTCATACCCGGTGCCGGTCAGATGTATCTTGGGCTTATGAAAAAAGGCCTATGCATCATGCTTGCATGTGCAGTACTTGCAATGGTCACTAATACTTTTGGACTCTATAGCCTTGAAGTACTCTTTCCTGTTATTTGGTTCTATTCATTCTTTGATACTGTACGCCTCAGACACTTACCACTTGAGCGTCGCCTCACCATAGAAGCAGACTTCGCCAAGAAGGTTGAGGCACTTCTTCGTCAAGATTGGAGAAGTTTGGTATCAAAATACCGTATCATCTTATGCGTAATCGGTATCCTGATCGGCCTTGATATGGTTTTTTCGAACCTCATCTTCCCTTATATGAACTACTTTAGTTCTGGTAGTGGATGGTTCACCACACTCTTCTATCACTTACCAAAATCAGTTCTAGGAATTGCCCTTCTCATTGCAGGCCTTTACTATGTGCTGCAAACACCACCTCGCCAATAAAAAAAATAGTCCTAAACGCCCCACAGGAATCATACCATTTCCTATGGGGCATTGTTGTTTTATTATTGTTTATTTTTAGAATTTTTCTTGATATAATGATAATCAGAAACGTTTCTGGTAATATTTGGATGCGCTTCTAGAATTCGGATTACATAGGGGGGACTATTCTAATGGCTTTTAATAAAGAGAAATTTAAAGAAGAAATTTTAGATCATATACGTAATTTTTCTAGAAAGACTTTAGCTGATGCATCACGCGAAGAAATCTACCAAGCGGTAGCCTTTGCAACACGTGACGTGATTACCGACTACTGGATTGAATCTCAAAAACTCTATAAGCAACACCATCCAAAGACTGTGTATTATCTATCTATGGAATTTCTTGTAGGTCGTGCACTTGGGAATAACCTTGTCAACATGTGTCTCGTAGATGAGGTCAAAGAAGCACTTAATGAACTCCAGATCGACCTTGATCTTGCTACACTAGAAAATGTAGAACCTGATGCAGGCCTTGGCAATGGTGGCCTCGGCAGGCTCGCTGCTTGCTTCCTTGATTCACTTGCCACACTCGGCTATCCTGCCTACGGTTGCGGCATCCGCTACAACTATGGCATCTTTACCCAGCTAATCGAAAATGGCTATCAAATCGAACTCCCAGATGATTGGCTGCGTAACGGCAACCCTTGGGAGGTCAAACAAGCTGAAAATGCCCAAGAAATTAAGTTTGGTGGTCATGTAGTCTCCTATACAGACAAACAGGGCCGTGTTTATTTTAGACAAGAACACTACCAATCTATCTTAGCAGTACCTTATGATATGCCCATCGTCGGCTATGACAATCACTTCGTCAATACACTCACGCTATGGGATGCTGAGGCCCCAGAAAAATTCATCCTACGCTTCTTTGACGAAGGGGCCTATCAAAAAGCTGTAGAGCAACAGACACTTGCCAAAACCTTAGTAGAAGTCCTTTATCCAAATGACAACCACTATCAAGGCAAGGAGCTTCGCCTCAAACAACAATATTTCTTTGTCTCTGCGACACTCCAAAGAGCCATCGCTAAATTCAAAAAAGAATATGGTGATATTAACCTTCTTCCAGATAAGCTTGTGTTCCAAATGAATGATACCCATCCTTCCATCACTGTGGCCGAACTCATGCGCATCCTCCTCGACGAGGAGAAACTCACCTGGGAAGAAGCCTTTAAACTCACTACCAAGTGCTGTGCTTATACTAACCACACCATCATGGCAGAAGCGCTAGAGTGCTGGCCGATTGACCTCTTTAGTCGTCTTCTTCCAAGAATTTATCAGATTGTAGAAGAGATCAACAAACGCTTCTGTAAGAGTCTACGAGAAGTTCATCACTTACCTGACCATATGGTTGAGCGCATGAGTATCATCGCCAACGGACAGATTCGTATGGCTTATCTTGCGATCGTAGGGAGCTACTCTGTCAACGGTGTGGCAGAACTGCATACAGAAATCCTAAAAAGTAACGTCCTTAAAGATTTTTATGCCATCTATCCTCAGAAGTTTAATAATAAGACTAATGGCATCACTCAAAGGCGTTGGCTCGCACACTGTAATCCCGAACTCACCTCACTCATCACGGATACGATCGGTAACGGTTTCATGACCGACCTCTCCGAACTTAGCAAACTCAAGCCGTATGCAGATGATGCTGCTTTCCGTGATGAATTCGCCGCCATCAAATACCACAACAAACTACGCTTAGCCAAATACCTTCAGCATAAACAAGGGGTCACCATCAACCCTCATTCTATTTATGATGTTCAGATCAAGCGTCTTCACGAATACAAACGACAGCTCATGAACGTGCTCAACATCATGCTCATGTACAATGAGATCAAGGAGCATCCTAATAAGGACTATACCCCACGCACCTTCATCTTTGGCGCCAAAGCAGCACCTGGTTATCGCCGTGCCAAACTCATTATCAAGCTCATCCACGCAGTGGCAGATCTGGTCAACAACGACCCCATCACCAGAGACTATCTGACAGTTGTCTTTGTAGAAAACTACAATGTCTCTAGTGCTGAGATGATCATCCCTGCCGCCAACGTCAGTGAACAGATCTCTACCGCAAGCAAGGAAGCTTCTGGCACCAGCAACATGAAATTCATGCTCAACGGCGCACTGACACTTGGCACACTAGATGGTGCGAATATTGAAATCAAAGAAGAAGTTGGCGATGATAATATCTTTATTTTTGGTCTCACAGCCCGCGAAGTGCTTGCCATCTACGAATCCGGGGACTACAATCCATGGGATATCTATAGCGCAGATATGGCTATTCATCAAGTACTTAAACAACTCATCAATGGTACGCTATCAGGCTCTGATTCCTCTGATCTCTTCCTCGAGATCTACGAATCACTCATCAACCGAGCTGGCGATAGCATCTCTGATCCCTACCTCATTTTAAAGGATCTTAGAGGCTATCATGACACACAAAACCGTGTGGAAAAAGCTTACTTAGATGTGGACCATTGGACCAAGATGGCTATTATGAATACAGCTTCTGCAGGTAAATTTAGTTCAGATCGTACCATCACCCAGTATGCCACAGAGATTTGGCAGCTCAAATCTCTTCTTCATAAGTAACCATACAATTTTTACCAAATACAAAGCACCAGGCTACCCTGTATAGGGTAAACCTGGTGCTTTGTTTATCTGACACAACAAGTTTTTCGCTATTTTCCATAAACTTCATCATCAATAAGCACAAGGGATAGATTCTTGTTCGCATAGTTTTTGTCATTTGTTAACAAATTGTTTATGTACATCTTCTAGATTTGATTGTATCATATTAAGAGAAATATAAACTTGACTCTACCTACAAGGGGGTATTATCATGAACAAAGTACTGGTATGTATTACAATTCAAGAAAATAGCCGTAGACTCATTCGTAAAGGCTATGATCTCACATGTGATCTTGAAGGTAAGCTCCATTTACTCCATATTCGTAAAGGGGATACAATCTTTGAAAATTCAGGAAGCAGTGAGCTTTTTGAGCAGCTCTTTATCTATGGGTCTGAGCTTGGCGGTGAAGCACACTTCTTATGTAGCGACAATGTGAGCAATGCCATCGCAGAGTTCATCACCAGCAACAAGATCACACATCTTGTAATTGGAGAAGGACCAAATGGTACGCTCTCACCGATTTTCGAAGAATTAAAGCGCATACTCAAACATATCGAAATTGTTGTTTTAGATAGAAAGGATAATTAATTATGGATTCACATTTTGTAAATGTAGGTAGACTTGAAATGATCTGTGGCCCGATGTTCTCTGGGAAATCTGAGGAGCTTATTCGTCGCCTCAAGCGCACGATGCTCGCAAAGCAACCCACAGTGATCTTTACACCACAAATTGACGACCGTTATCTGAAAGGTCATATCTGTTCTCACGACGGCAAACATCTTGAGGCGATTCCTATTACAAGTAGTGAAGAGATTTTAAAACATATCACAGCAGAGACCAAAGTGATCGGTATTGACGAAGTGCAATTCTTATCAGGTGATACAGTAGATGTCATCATGGGACTTGTTGCAGAAGGCAAACGCGTGATCTGCGCTGGTCTTGACAAAGACTTCAAAGCAGAGAGCTTTGGCTGCATCCCAGAACTGCTTGCACTCTCTGATGATGTGACTAAGCTGACAGCAATCTGTATGCACTGCGGTCGACCTGCCAACTTCACACAACGACTCATCGAAGGCAGACCTGCTTCTTACAACGATCCGATCATACTAATTGGTGCATCTGAGAGCTATGAATCAAGATGTAGACTCTGCTACAAGTTAGATAAATAGATGTTAAAGAGGGGCTATCCCTCTTTTTTTCATATCCTAGTTTTTTTATCGTTAATTTGTGTTATACTATATAGGATAAATTTTAAGTCAGCAAAATAGGAGCTTAGTGTATGAATACTTTAATCATTTCAGATTTAACCCAATTACCTAAGGCAGCTCACTTATTACAAGAAGGTGGGCTTGTTGCAACGCCTACAGAAACTGTATACGGCTTAGCAGCAGATGCATTCAATGAAGATGCAGTAGCCCAGATCTTCAAAGCCAAAGGAAGACCAAGTGATAATCCACTGATTGTACATATTGCTTCTTTGGAGGCATTAGATACACTTGCACAAGAAATCCCTGCCAAGGCAAAGACCCTTATGGATGCTTTTTGGCCAGGACCACTTACTTTGATCTTTGAGGCAACAAACAAAGTTCCTGCAGTGGTACGCGGAGGACTCTCAACTGTTGCAGTGCGTTTCCCTTCACATCCTATTATGCAGTCTTTAATTACGTTAGCTGGGGTGCCCGTGGCTGCGCCAAGCGCTAACCTTTCTGGTAAACCAAGCCCGACCAATGCCCAACGTGTCATTGACGATCTCTCCGGCAAGGTGGATGCCATCATCGATGGTGGTGATTGCGCGGTAGGCTTAGAATCTACAGTGGTAGATGTGACTGGTCCTATCCCAACCATTCTTAGACCGGGCGGCATCACCCATGACATGCTTACATCTGTTGTTGGAGAAGTTCATGTGGATCCGGCGCTTTTATCTCGCGATGAAAGTATCAAGCCAAAATCCCCAGGTATGAAGTATACCCACTACTCGCCAAATGCCGATGTCATTATTGTTAAAGGAAGCTTTGAATCTGTTATCGCCGAGATCAATGATCAGGTGAGCCGATGCAAAGCTGATCATATAAAAGTAGGTGTACTTGCTACAGAAGAAACCAAACACCTTGTTAACTGTGAGCATATACTCAGTGTTGGAACATTATCTGATCTTTCAACTGTGGCAACAAATCTATTTGAAGCCCTGAGAAAATTTGATGACTATGGAATGGACCGTGTTTATTCCCTTGCTTTTCCTGAAAATGGCATTGGAGAAGCAATTATGAATAGGCTAGAAAAATCTGCTGGATATAATATCATTCATAAGTCATCTTAAATTTGCTAATGCTACATTTAAACTATAAAACTTTTTTTACTGGAGGATGGACACATGATAGCTATTGGTTGCGACCACGGTGGTTTTGCACTTAAACAAGAAGTTGTGGCTCATTTAGAAGCTCAAGGTATTGCTGTCAAAGATTTTGGATGCGATAGCACAGATGCTGTTGACTACCCTGTCTTTGCAAAAGCAGTAGGCGCTGCTGTAACAAGCGGTGAATGTGAAAAAGGGATCCTAATTTGCGGAACAGGTATTGGCATCTCTATCGCAGCAAACAAAGTTCCAGGCGTACGTTGTGCATTATGTCACGATTGTTTCTCAGCTGAGGCAACAAGACTACATAACGACACAAACATCGTTGCACTTGGTGCACGCGTTGTAGGCCCAGGCCTTGCACTCAAAATTATTGATACGTTCTTAGGGACAGCCTTCTCTAATGATGAGCGTCACATTCGTCGTATCGAACAAATTGAAAGTCTTTAAATAATTTTTTTATCTATAGGAGGTTTATTATGAGCAAAGTATTTATTATGGATCACCCACTTATTCAACACAAGGTATCTCGTCTTCGTAGCGTAGATACTGGTTCAAAAGAATTCCGTGAACTTGTAAGAGAAATTTCTCAATTTATGTGTTTTGAAGCAACACGTGATCTTCCACTTGAAGATTATGAAGTTGAAACACCAATCGGTCCAGCTGTTGGTAAAAGAATTGCTGGTAAAAACATGAGCATTATTCCAATCTTACGTGCTGGTCTTGGTATGGTAGATGGTATGCTTGATCTTGTACCTACTGCAAAAGTAGGCCACATCGGTCTTTATAGAGATCCAGAAACACTTCAACCAGTAGAATACTACTGCAAACTTCCTCAAGATATTGCTGAAAGAGATCTTTTTGTTCTTGATCCAATGCTTGCAACAGGTGGTTCTGCTGTAGCAGCTGTACAATTCATCAAAGACAAAGGTGCTAAAAACATCAACTTCCTTTGCCTTATTGCTGCACCAGAAGGCATCAAAAAACTTCAAGAAGCACATCCAGATGTACAAATCTACGTTGCATGCCTTGATGAAAAATTAAATGATCATGGTTACATCGTACCAGGTCTTGGTGATGCTGGTGACCGTTTATTCGGTACAAAGTAATCCATAGAAGGAGCTATTTCGATGACGAGACCAACTTGGGATGAATATTTCATGGATATAGCAAATCTTGTAAAAACCCGCTCCACTTGCTCTCGCAGGCAAGTGGGTGCTGTGGTTGTCAAAGATAAGCGTATCTTATGTACCGGATACAATGGTGCACCAATCGGCTGCAGACACTGTACCGATGTAGGCTGTCTTCGCCAAGAACTTGGCATCCCTTCTGGTGAGCGTCATGAGTTATGCCGTGCGGTCCATGCCGAACAAAATGCCATTGCCCAAGCCGCTCAGCACGGAATTTCCGTAGAAGGG
Organism: Cellulosilyticaceae bacterium; assembly: GCA_051650265.1. Lineage (GTDB taxonomy): Bacteria > Bacillota > Clostridia > Lachnospirales > Cellulosilyticaceae > JBOFEH01. The sequence goes on along the minus strand of JBOFIR010000073.1, from coordinate 12,858 downwards.
TCTTCGATCTATGTCACACATCAGCCATGTAGTATGTGTGCTAAAGTACTCATTAATGCAGGCGTTAAACGTATTATCTATCAAGGGGAATATCCTGATAAGCTCTCCTTAGAACTTCTCAGTGAAGCTGGCATTGAATTAGTAATTTATCAGCCTTCCAATCTATCTATTTAAGGAGATGAACAACATGAGTTATGTTGGTTTATACATTACGGCTTTTTTGATGGCATTTGTCATCTCACTAGCAACCACCCCACTTGCGAAGAAAATCGCTTTTAAAGTAGGTGCTGTTGCGCAGCCACGTGCACGTGACGTGCACAAAACGCCAATTCCACGTATGGGTGGTATTGCAATTGTAACGGGCTTTATGATTACACTGTTTGTAGTCATCCGCTACATGCCAATCCTAGACTGGAAACAAATCATCGGTATGAGTATTGGTGCCATCATCATATTCTTACTCGGATTTTTTGATGACATTTTTGAACTTGGAGCGAAGCTTAAGTTCCTCATCCAAATCGGCGCTGCTTTGATTGTAGCCCTTTCTGGTGTACAGATCGATTTTATTTCAATACCTTTTATTCCTGATCATCTCACAGCGCTCAATGCACTCTCTATCCCAATCACAGTGATTTGGATTATTGCAGTGACCAATGCTGTTAACTTGATCGATGGTTTAGATGGACTTGCAGCAGGTGTCTCTTCTATTGCTTCACTTTGCCTGATGGTCCTTTCTATCCATAGTGGCTATCCACTAGCTGTATTACTTACAGCCACACTTGCAGGTTCTTGTCTTGGCTTCTTGCCATACAACTTCAACCCTGCATCCATCTTTATGGGCGATACTGGCTCTACTTTCCTAGGTTTCATTCTAGGGGTAACATCAATCCTTGGCTTACTCAAAGGATACACTATTGCAACGATTGTCGTAGCAGTACTCATCCTTGGGCTACCAATCTTTGATACCTCATTTGCCATTATCCGCCGTGCACTTTCAGGCAAGCCAATCATGGCACCTGACCGTGGTCACCTTCATCATCGTCTGATGGACCGTGGGTATAGCCACAAACATGCTGTTGTAACACTTTATGGAATCAGTGGGATCTTTGGGCTTTCTGCCATCGCACTTGCAAGACATGACTTCAGATTTGTCGTGGCTGTCTTTGTGATTATGGGACTCCTATTCTATTTTAATATGAAAAAAATGGCTGCAGGAAAAGACAACGACCAAAAGTAAGTACTTCAAAAAGTACTTACTTTTTTTATCGTCTTTTCTAGCAAAACCCATTCAAGTGGTATATAATGAAATCATCAACTTTAAGATAAGGAGAGCTGTTTTATGCCAGATATTATTACGCATTATCTATTCGGATTGGATACCAGCAAACACATACACTCTTCTCCTTTGTATCCAATTATCAAGTCAAATCGTGGTTTATATTTCCTAGGGCTTCAAGGGCCAGACCCAATGTATTACCATGACGCTTATAAGAAGACCAACTTTCATTATGTAGGCAAGATGATGCATCAGGAAAAGACAGCTGACTTTCTTATAAGCGCCCTTACATTTGCAAAGCAATACGCCGATACCCCTGAAGTTTATGAGCCACTCATGTCTTATGTAAGTGGACTCATTTGCCACTATGTACTGGATTCCATGACACACCCTTATATCTTCTATCTCAGTGGACGCTATATTCCAGACATTCCAGAATCTCACGTATTCAAAGGCCTTCACAAACGTATTGAAGTCACAATTGACGCCCTACTACTTAGAGCAAAGTTCGGTCTCGATGCCCATAAATTCAAGATTCATCAACATATTCTTAAAGTCAGCAAGCTACCACCTTGTATCCACATGCTCTATGACCATGTGCTCTTCAATGTGTATGCCATCTCCAATGGTGGCGATATCTTTGAAGCATCCTACAAATCCTTCAAAAAATATTATGGCCTTACCTACGACCCCCTCGGCGTCAAAAAAGGGATTGCCACCTCCATTGCCACACTGCTCCCAGGAGATCTCCGCTCATATGCCAATAGCTTCTCCTACTTCCAGTGTGAAGATGATGAGTTTACAGACTACCTCAACAAAAACAAAGCCGTATGGCTCCACCCTGTGACAGGCACCGTCTATACATTCAGCTTCGACGACCTGATCCACAACGCACACAAAATCTCTTCAAAACTACTCCTCGCAGGTCACGCCTATACACAAGGAGAACTCAGCCTCGAAACACTCACTGAAGAGCTACCAAACGTCTCCTATCTCACAGGCCTACCATGGCAAGATACCAGACCTATGACCAACTTCAAACCCATAGACGAAAATTAAAAGCCCTTGCAGCTCTGCCCCATAGACTGCAACGGTCTTTTTTGATTTGGCGGTTATCCGTATTAATCTTTTAGGAAATTTGATATACTGATAGAAAACGAAAGGAGCATATAGCCATGCTTGAAAACAAATTAGGTGTAACATCCGAAGCAGAACTAGCGCTCTACGAAGAGAAAATAAGTAAGAAAAAAGCCTATGAACTCTTTGAGAAAAAGATATTAAACACCCTAGACTCTGGTAAATTTTCTTCCCTTGCTAAAATTCACAAATATTTATTTGAGGAAATCTATAAATTTGCAGGAGAAGTACGAACCGTCAATATTGCAAAAGGGAATTTCCGATTTGCCCCCCTCATGTACCTAAACGCAGCTTTGAAACATATAGATCAAATGCCCCAATCTACTTTTGATGAAATCATAGAGAAATATGTTGAAATGAATATTGCCCACCCATACCCACAGTGTTTTTCGTAACTCTTAGGTAGCCTTTGACATCTGCTCTTAACCAAGCTGTTTGAACAAATAAGTGCTCTTCTTATTTGTGAGTTCTTGGTGTTAGATGGCACTGGCTACCTCTAGAAGTTACCAAAACACGAGGACATGGGTAAGTGGATACCCTTTTGCCGTAGCGGTACTTTGCTATAGCCCTACAGCTTATCAATATACTTCAATATACTCGTATGAATCTCAATACTCGAATCACTCTGTCTTACTTCCTCCAAGAAGTCTAGTACCTCTGTTGCCTTAATATCCATATCAAACTTAGACATCAGACGTAGTTCAAAGAGCTGCAGATAGATCCCCTTCTCCTTCTCCCAATCCTCGAAATGGTAAATATTTGCACCAATAGCAGCAATCACCCCATTCAGGATTCCTGTTACCTGTTCAATCGTTGTATCATAAAGAAGCTCAATACGATTGATAATAATAAAGAGCTGCGCAAACTTAATCAGAAGCACACGTAAGATCTGACTCACTTCCTCTTCATCAAAGTTTTCATAGAGTAACTCTAACTGTAAGTTTTGGCTTACACGTTCTCTGTAAAAATGAATAAAGTTCTCCAAATCTCCTGCATTATTTTCTGGTTCTATCGTAAAGAGAATTTTGAAGAATAGATGCCACTGGAACTCTTTGTTGATGATCTGTCTGATAAATGTTCCAAGTACCATGCTAAAATCATCTACAAAGCGGAACTCTCTCTCAAAGATCAGCTCTTCACTGAAGTTCATCTCTTGCCCTTCGATCTCCTTGAGTCTTGCAAACATATTATAGAGTATTGTATGATGCATGAGGTCATCATCATTAAGCGTCTCTCTAAAGATGTATTTGACAAGGGTATCACAAGATTTTCTAAAGTCTACTAGCACACCAATATCGCGTTTCATCTTATCTGCAAACAGATCATACACCGTTTTTGATAAGAGTTTTTCTAGCTGATCTTTACGAAGTGCCAGACTATTTTGGAATCTCTGATCAAACTGATTCGAGATCAGCAGAAGCTGCTGATCAATAGTGGTCAAACTATTTTTAATAGACTTCATAATGTCTTTGTAAAATTTATCTGCAATAATGTAATTGTAGTTTTTGTAAATAACTTTATGTTCAATCTCACCCCAGAAAATATTAACCATCGATTTGATCTGAATCTCAAAATTAATGGCATTGCCTCCGTATAGATATTTCCCATCGATACGAAACATCTTAATGCCATTTTTTTGATCTTTAGGCTGTTTAGAACTCAGCTCTAGGAGAATATTAGGGTTACTCTGATTATAAGAATAACCCCCAAACGCTGCTGAGTGTTTATTAAAATATTTTACAAGATAGTGGTACATCGTCAGCTCATCTGAAATGAATCGGCACTCAATTCTAATCCCTATGAGATCTGATAAGTCTTCAAACAAAGCCTCTACCGTCTTATAACTATTGAAATAGTCATGACGAATGATCTTCTCCTTGAGGCTATGCTTTGACTTGACCCGTGAATTCACATTCAAATAGCCTTCACTCGTTCCATGCAATAGCCTCTCAAAAAATTCTTCAATCTCTCGGCTTGCAATATCTAAATCCACCTTCATATTTTCAAGTTCATCAAGAACTTTGTCGATATATTGAAATATTTCTAATTCCATATTATCTATACCTCTCTATTTACATAATCTTCTGAAGCCATCCCAATACATCTTTGTAGACTTCTTGGCGCCTTTTTTCATTTAAGATCTCATGACGCATTCCTGGGTAAAGCTTCATCTCAATGTCCTTTATTCCTGCTTCTTTCATCAGTACGTAGGTTTTCTTCACACCTTTGCCGAAGTTACCTACAGGATCTTCCTCACCGGATACGATGAAGATCGGTAGATCTCGACGCATCTTTTTCATTTGCGTCATATCCGTAATCACAGCTAAACCACCGAACATATCACGAAAGGCCCCTGCTGTGAACTTAAAGCCGCAAAGTGGGTCTTTGCGAAAGACCTCCCTTACATAAGGGTCACTACTTAGCCATGCCAATCGGTCCTTTTCCTTGTAAAACTTCATATGGAACGTCCCATAACTCATACGGTCAAGAATCCGATGCACCTCTTTCCCTTTTCCTTTAGCAATGGCTCTGTTAGCCATTTTTGTACCAAGTTCCAATATATTTGCAGTATAATGGGCCGTTCCTGATAAGATCAAGCCATCTATTGTCTCACTATGAGCTATAGCATACGCTCTTGCAATAAAAGAACCCATACTATGCCCTAGCATCACTATCTTTTTGTCATTATTATTTTCTTTAATCCATGTATTCATACAGACACAGTCTGCCACCAAGTGCTCCCATCCATCATGCTCACCAAAATAACCTAGTGGTATCTGCGCTGTCACAGATCGCCCATGGCCTCTATGATCATGTGCATAGACGCTATATCCTCTTGTTGTCAAAAATCTTGCAAAATTCTCATATCTTTTAGCATGTTCACAAGAACCGTGTACTAATTGAACACTACCTTTTACTTGAACATTTGCATCAGGTAACCACTGGTATGCTTGGATTTGATGGCCATCTTGCTTGTTTTCTACTACAAATTCCGACTTTCTCATAACCTTCCCCCATTTCAATTTTGTATTGGTTACTATTATTATATTATACTAGGATGTCCCAAAATGTGCTATCATATGAGATAGGTCTAACGAATATCTTTGAGGAGTTAATACGCTTTATGAAACCTATCAAATCATTTATTTCTTTGCTCGGACTCATTCTTATTTATGCATACATGTTATTTCTATTCAAAGCCTTCAGAGTAGAAGATTCTTTTTCCTTCTTTCACTGGATTGTACTACTTGTTTGTCATATTTGTGTCGTACTCATAAGCTACTACCCCATTCATGTCAAACAAATGCGTATCTGTTCTTATTTGACATTCTTTACAAGCCTCTCTTACATTGGCTTTTTACTCTCGGCAATTTTTAGCACAGTTCAGGGGTTACATACATTTCGTTATGAAAAAGAGATGATTTACTTGATGAGTTTATGTTCACTCCTCATGATCTTACTTATTGCATTCCTAGCCATTATCATCATCTTTAGGTATCCAGCGTATAGGAAGCATGTGATAGGAGGATTCTTTGGGATCGTGGTCTTACAACATATGCTCCTACTCTATATCAATCTCAGTATGAGCACTGGTCAAAGCTATCCCCTTTACCTCTCTTACAAGGCACACAAAAAAATACTGCTGCTGATCCTTTGTAGCTTACATACTTTGATACTTCCTCTATTTTATCATTATCTCAAGACTACCGCAGACAAGATGAAGCTTCAGCTACCGCAGACCCTAACCTTAATGCTCGGCATCTATGGTCTTTCATTTATATTTTTTGTAGATGTCCTTTGGGGAAATCCTAACATATTTGGTACCTTTGTTCAGACGGCACTTTCCCTCTTGCTTATTTATAGCACAATCACTAACAACCTTCACATATTGAAAATCTATATCAATGAACAGCTTCTGCCTTACAAAGAGAATGTATCTCTCATGAATCACTACTATACCCATTTATCAACTGCTCAGTCTCAGCTTGATCGGCGCTATCATCATATGGACTCTGTCTACAAACAGATTCTTTCTTGCTATCCAGATGCCTACTTTGTCCTACTAGACTTTAATATATGTGATACGAATGAATTTGGTATGAAACTCATTGGCTGTGAGAAAAAAGATTCTGTGATTGGCGAAGATTTTCTCACCTATGTGGCTGCAAAAGATCATGCTAAACTCCGCAAACTTATGCAGAAGCTCCCACTAACCAATATTCCGGTCAACAGTGATTTTGAGATGCGTTCCCCCACTGGCGCCCAAATCTATGTAGAAGGTTCATTTATTGTTGCTGATCTCTATGATCATCCAAGTATTTTGGTTTCCGTTCGTGACCTGAGTTTCCATAAGGAAACCTATAACCTACAACGTCAGATAGAGATGGAAAAACTCAAAGTAGAATTTTTCTCCACCATCTCTCACGAACTCAAGACGCCAGTCAACATTATTTATAGTGCCGCTCAGCTTCAAGAAACCCTCATCAAAAACCAACAGTTTGGTGAACTAGATACTTATTCACAGATGATTACCCACAATTGCCTAAGACTACTGCGTCTCCTCAATAATCTCCTTGATATTTCACGTCTTGAGAGCAATTACTTCTGCGTCAAAGCATCACCGCTCAATATTGTGCCACTCAGTGAATCTCTTCTAGGCTCTATTGTTCCTTACGCCAACCGTAGACAGATTTCCTGCGTATTCGATACAGATTCTGAGGAAATTTACTGCAACCTAGACCCTGATCTACTCGAGAGGATTCTACTCAATCTTTTATCTAATGCAGTCAAGTATGGGAAAGAAAATGGTATGATCGAAATGACTTTGCAGTGCAGTCATGATATGGCACATATTCATATTAAGGACAATGGTGTTGGTATTCCGAAAGAAAAGTTAGATTACATCTTTGACCGCTTTATGCGTGTTGAAAATGGACTCATCCGAAGTGCAGAGGGATCAGGCATTGGGCTTTCCTTAGTCAAATCCTTAGTAGAAAAGCAGCACGGTCTCATTCAAGTTGAAAGTAAACTTGATCGTGGAAGTGAATTCATCGTGAGTTTCCCTCTTGTAGATGTTCCTGAAGGAATCTTAGAGGATAGCTCTCCAGAGATTACTTCTACTAAGATTGAGCTTGAATTCTCCGATGTGTTCCATACAGGTTAATAAATAAACAAAAAAAATCGCCTGATCGGCGATTTTTTTATTGTCTATTAGGCTTCAATTTTAAGACCTGCTTTTTGAGCCATTTTTATAATAGATGCTTTAGAAACTTTTTTCCCCTCGAATTCAATTAAATCTTCCATACTTCCAGTGAAAATATCCGCTGGTTCGTATTTTTTTAAGATAATTTTTTCATCGTCTACAAAGATTTCTAAAGAATCTTTCTCGTTAATTTGAAAATTTCTTCTGAGTTCAATTGGTAGTACTACTCGCCCTAGTTCATCCACTTTTCTTACAATACCTGTTGATTTCACTTAAATCCTCTCCCTTGACACTGTTTTTTAACTCTTGTATATATTTAATTAAATACAAGATACCATAATTAGCAATAAAAGTCAATTATTCTGGTGTTAATTTTTATCGATTTTCAAACGTTTTTATCTATTTACTATTATAATATTTGTCAAACTTTAATATGTTACACATTTTTATGTCGAAAAAAGTGTTTTTATTTAAACTTCTCATAATTTTGTCGATTTTCCTGTTTACCATTTTTGGTATGAAATGGTACGAGCTCTCATATACTATAGGGACATGTTCTATTATTGAAGGAGGATCTCTATGTTAAATTACCTTTGGAGTTTCATGATGATTTTCTCCATCCTCATCGCTCTTTTCAACGGAAGTCTACAACCCGTTACACAAGGGATACTAGATTCTAGCGAAGCGGCCGTCATGCTCTGCATCAAGATTGTAGGGATCTTGGCCATGTGGATGGGAATCATGCGAATCGCTGAAAAAGCAGGACTCATCGATGCGCTTGCAAAAAAAATGACACCTTTACTTAATTTTTTCTTTCCTGATGTTCCTACATATCATCCTGCACGCAAGTACATAGCAACCAATATTATCGCCAATTTTCTAGGGCTAGGCTGGGCCGCCACACCTCCAGGCCTCAAGGCGATGGAAGAACTTGAGAAGCTCAACCCACACCCTGGTGTCGCTACTGATGCCATGTGTACCTTTCTCATTATCAACGTCTCCACCATCCAGCTGATCTCTATCAATATGATCGCTTATAGGGCTTCCTTTGGTTCTGCCAACCCCACAGAAATCGTGGCCCCCTCTATCGTAGCCACACTATGCTCTACCTTGGCTGCTACCATCTATGCCAAGATGATGCAAAAGAAAAGGGGGCGTATCCGATGAAACTCATGGGTCTCATCTCTGACGGCCTACTGATCACCGTCATATTGGGTGTCATTGTCTATGGCCTCTGTAAGCGGGTCAATGTATTTGAAACCTTCGTTGAAGGCGCCTCAGAGGGCTTCAAGGTCGTCATCGGCATTCTCCCTACCTTGATAGCCCTCATGGTTGCAGTCGCCATGCTACGCGCCTCTGGAGCTCTAGATGGGATCGTCAGGCTCATCAGCCCACTTTTACAATTCACTCAGTTCCCACCTGAGCTGGTACCTGTCGCACTGCTACGCTCCGTCTCATCCTCTGCTTCTACAAGTCTGATCCTCGACATTTTTAAAAACTATGGCCCTGATTCCTTTATGGGACGCCTGGTATCCATCATGTTTGGATGTACCGAGTCAATTTTTTACACGATGTCCGTGTATTTCATGACAGTCAAGGTCAAAAAGACACGATTCACCCTTCCAGGTGCGCTCATTGCAACTTTTGTAGGAATTGCCACCTCCTATCTATTAACCCTCTATATTTTTGGGAGATAATAGTACTCTTTTTATCTAAAAATGTTATAATAGAACTAAGAAGCACTAATACTTCTTAGTTCTATTTATTTTGTGTACATTTTACTAAGCGAGAGGGTTATTACATATGTTCGAGAAAATTAAAAATTTATTTAATAAATCAGACCAAGAAATCTATCAAAACGAGGTACTCTACCATCGTAATGGGGCAGTGATGTACGAAGGCGATGTCAAAGGTGCCAACTTTCATGGTTTTGGCAAACTCTACGACGAAGAAGGCGCACTCCTCTATGAAGGGGAATTTAGAAATGGAGAACCCCACGGAATTGGGACAGCCTATCTAGAAGATGAAGAAGTGTATAAAGGGGAGTTTTACAAAGGCGAACGTACCGGACGGGGTGTCTATCGTTGGCCTGATCAATCTGTATATGATGGCAATTTCTTAAACGGTGCACGCGAAGGCCGTGGTAAGTTCATTGACCCAGAGGGCAATACATTCGAGGGGAACTTCATGAACAACAAGATGCAAGGAACGGGTACAGCACACTTTACCAATGGTTCTATTTATGAAGGGGAGTTTCGTGAAGGGCTTGCTTCAGGCCGTGGCAAACTCACAGTCCCTGATCTTGGTGTCTATGAAGGGGATGTGGTAGACAACAAACCCCATGGTAAAGGCACCTTTAACTTCGTAGATGGTTCTTCTTACCGTGGCGACTTGACTTACGGTACACTCACAGGCAAAGGGATGAAGACTTTCCCTAACGGTCACAAGTATATGGGGGAATTTGTAGATGGTGTGCCCCATGGGCAAGGAACCTACGAAGATGAAACTGGCCGCAAATACGAAGGAATCTTTGAAGAAGGTTACCTTCAGACAGCTACACATGCCTGCTTATTTGTAGAAGGCTTAGGGGAATACGAAGGGGATCTTCTAGACGGTATTCCTCATGGTAAAGGCGCATTTACACTACTTGATGGCTCCATCTATCACGGTGAAGTCACTCATGGACGTATCACAGGAAAAGGTGTCAAGCGCTTCCCAAATGGTCACAAATATACAGGAACATTCTACAACGGTCGGATGCATGGTGAAGGGATCTATGAAGATGAGACAGGCGCAGCCTATACGGGTCTTTTCGAAGAAGACTTCATGGTCGAGCGTCACGCCTAGACCTATTTAGTCATATACTACTAGTGATCTTGAAAAAAATGAGGTGTTGTGATGAACAAATCCAGATGGCAAAACTACGGACTCTGGGTATCTGTCGCCGCCTTGATTCCACTGGTTCTTTCTTCTTTTGGCGTTCATATTATTCCAAACTACCAAGAGATTATAAACGGTGTACTCTCTATCTTGGTTATGGCTGGTATTATAAGCAACCCAACGACTACGAGCCAATGGTATCTTGACGACAAAACGCCCGCTAATACGCAAGATGATGGGGATCCACCCACTACACAGGAGCCTAAGAAATAACACCTTACTCCTATGAAAAAAGCTACTGCCTTATTTTCGGCAGTAGCTTTTTTCATGGACTTCTCGATGTATATTTTGCATACTTTCAGGGAACTTTTATAAAGATAAGTGCGTCAAATTGATATCAACATAGGAGAAAGGTTCGTGACTATGAAAAAACTATTACTCATGCTACTTGTATTATCTTTATCTCTCATGTCTCTTGTTGGGTGCTCTCAGGCACCATCTCCAACACCTGAGACCAGCACTGGGAGCTTCGTCCTCAACGAAGGGACAACACTTCAGGCTATCATTGATCAAATCAATCAAGATATTGGTCTTCAGATGCCAGGTCCTGTAGATGACCAAATGCTTCAAGATATGTTCCACATCAATCCTGCTGATGTAGAAAGTTACTATGGTGTATTTGGCATGACTATGACCACTGCAGACAACGCCATTGCAGTCAAAGCTGTCCCTGGCAAGATTGACACTGTCGTTGCCGCACTTGAGCAAAGAAAAGCAGACGTGGTAAGTGCCTTTGCCCAATACCTCCCTGACCAATACGAAAAAGCAGAGGCTGGTAAAGTCATCCAAAAAGGTGACTACGCTTTTCTACTGATCCTCGGTGACTACGAAAAAGGCTATGACAACGAAATGGCCAAAGCCGAAGCGATTATAGATAGTTATTTTGCCCAATAAGGGCTTCTCGAAAGGGGGGTGCACATCACCCCCTTTTATTATTGCATACATTTATTTAGGAGGTTTTTTATGGTATTTAGCAGTATTTTATTTTTATTTCGATTCATGCCCATTGCCTTTTTGATCTACTATCTCACGCCGATGCGGCTCAAAAACTTAACGATTCTCATACTCAGTCTCTTTTTCTACTCTTGGGGCGAACCTACATATTTTCCAATTATGATTGCCTCGATCTTCGTAGATTACTTGGCATCACTCGGGATCGAAAAATACCGTCATAACAAACACCTTTGCCGGTTATTTCTCATAATCTCCGTCTGTTTCAATATGGGGATGCTCTTTTTCTTCAAATATGCAAACTTCTTTATCGGCAATATCAATGCCTTGTTTGGCACAGCTATTGGAACCATCACACTCACCTTGCCACTAGGTATTAGTTTTTATACATTCCAGACGCTTTCCTATACCATTGATGTATTCTTAGGCAAGGTCAAGGCAGAGCGCAACATCATCAATTTTGGGGCATTCGTAGCCCTATTCCCTCAGCTCATTGCAGGTCCTATTGTCAAATACACTGACATCAACCGTGAACTGCAATCAAGGACAATCACACTGACTCAGATTCAAGATGGGGTCAAACTCTTTATCCTTGGACTTGGAAGTAAGGTGCTGATTGCCAACAATGTAGGAATGCTCTGGAGTGAAGTAGAAAACCTAGGGTTTGACAAACTTTCTACGCCACTTGCATGGCTTGGTATCCTGGCTTTCGCACTTCAGATCTACTTTGACTTTAGTGGGTATTCCCTCATGGCCATCGGACTTGGCAAGATGCTTGGCTTTAACTTCCCGCCCAACTTCAACTTCCCATATATCTCACGCAGTATGACAGAGTTCTGGCGCAGATGGCATATGACACTGGGTAGTTGGTTTAGAGAATATCTCTACATCCCTCTAGGTGGCAATCGCAAAGGACCCTTTAGACTCTATATCAATCTCTTTATTGTATGGGCCTGTACAGGTTTTTGGCACGGTGCAAGCTGGAACTTTATTTTCTGGGGACTCTTCTTCTTTGTGCTCATCGCCATCGAAAAAGCTGTACTTCTACGCTTCCTCGAAAAGCATCGTATCATTTCACATTTTTATGTGATTGTACTCCTCCTTGTGAGCTGGGCACTCTTTGCCATCACAGACCTGGGGCTATTGACAACCTTTACACACCGCCTCTTTGTCTACCAAGAAGGGATCGCCGTGATTTACTATCTACGTAACTATGCGATCACCTTCATACTCGCTATCTTTTTTGCCACACCTCTTTGTAAAAGGCTTTTCTACCGTTTCAAAGAAGATGGACTCATCCAATTGGTGTGCTATAGCTTGGTACTCATACTTTCTGTGGCCTATCTGGTAG
>JBOFIR010000072.1:0-19921 GCA_051650265.1 Cellulosilyticaceae bacterium | reverse complement strand
AGAAATGGCACTGCTCCAAGCCACCGATACCATTGTTGTGCACAACCCAGAAAGCAATATGGGAAATGCCGTAGGCTGTCCACCCGTGCTTGAACTTTTCAAACGTGGCATTCTCATTGGCCTTGGCACTGATGGCTATACCAACGATATGATCGAATCCATGAAAGTTGCTAATATCCTTCACAAGCACCATCTTTGCAATCCTTCAGTTGCTTGGGGAGAGATTCCTAGCATGCTTTTTGAAAAAAATGCTGCTATTGCAAATCGCTTCTTTGATACCCCTCTTGGCGTACTTCGACCAGGTGCCGCTGCCGATGTGATTGTTGCACAGTACGTACCCCAAACACCACTTAGTGCCTCAAACATCAACTCACATATCCTCTTTGGACTGAATGGTCGTTGTGTCACCTGGACCATTGCACGCGGACGTGTGCTCATGGCAAACCGCGAAGTGGTCATCGCCGATGAAGCCGCGCTTATGGCAAGAGCACGCGCACTTGCCGCTGCACTTTGGAAACGTCTCTAATCTCCTATAAATTTGATAATGAAAGGATCGTGATCTCTATGAGTGATCGTATGACTCCCATCCCATTTGACCAGCTTATGCATTGGATTTTAACCGAAAAAGGTAGTACATTTGGTATCAAAAACCGCTTTCAAGCAGCACCCTCTGCCCCTTATACACTCTTTGGAAGTCCACTCGAACTGCCTTTTGGCCCCGCTGCTGGCCCTCACACCCAATTGGCCCAAAATATTATCGCTGCCTATATCGCAGGTGCCCGCTTCTTTGAACTCAAAACTGTTCAGACCCTAGACGGTGAAGACCTCCCCGTCTCAAAGCCTTGTATCTATGCCCCTGATGAGTGTTACAACGTAGAGTGGTCCACAGAACTCACTGTTCCTGAAGCCTTTGACGAATACACCAAAGCTTGGTTCGCACTCAAGCTCCTTGCCAAAGAATGGGATCTTGGTGACGCAGACAGCTTTATCTTCAATATGAGCGTAGGCTATGACTTAGAGGGTATTCACTCACCCAAGATCGATGGCTATATTGAAAATCTTAAAGATGCTTCCAAAACACCTATTTGGAAAAGCTGTAGCCAGTGGGCTTTAGATCACCTTTATCGCTTCTCCAAAGTAGATGCCGCTTATATCCATAACATATCACCACAAGTATCCCACTCCATTACACTTTCTACTTTACATGGTTGCCCACCTGCAGAAATCGAACGCATCGCAACACATCTCATCACCCAAAAGCAACTACATACTTATATCAAATGTAACCCGACTTTGCTCGGTTATGACTTTGCACGCCAGACTATGGATCAGATGGGCTATGACTACCTCCTTTTTGATGATCATCACTTTAACAATGACCTTGGTTTTGATGATGCTGTGCCGATGCTCCAAAGGCTTCAAAACCTTGCAGCCTCACGCTCACTCAGCTTTGGTGTCAAACTAACCAATACGTTCCCTGTTAAGATTGGTGCCAAAGAACTTCCTGGGGAAGAAATGTATATGTCAGGTCGCTCTTTATTCCCACTGACGATTTCGGTAGCAAAAAAACTTGCTGATGCCTTTGGTGGTTCACTCCCAATTTCTTTCTCTGGTGGCGCTGATGCATTCAATATAGGCGAACTACTGGCTACAGGTATTTATCCCATTACATTAGCCACCACACTGCTCAAGCCAGGTGGTTATAGTCGCCTTACACAAATTGCTACTCAGATTACAGCTGCCAACATGCAGCCCTTAGCTTCCCTTAATGTGGAAAAAATAAATACCTTGGCACATAAAACCCTTACCGATGACTACTATCGTAAGCCGATCAAGCCCTTAGCTTCCCGCAAACGTCCCGATGTGGTACCACTTCTTGATTGTACTTTTGCCCCTTGTACAAAGGGTTGCCCCATTGCGCAAGATATTCCAGAATATATCCGTCTTTGCGGTGAAGGCAAGTATCTTGAAGCACTCCGGGTGATTGTCTCTAAGAATCCACTTCCTTTTATGACAGGGACCATTTGCAATCATCGTTGCATGGACCGTTGCCGTAGGAATTTCTATGAAACTTCTGTTGCCATTCGGGATCTCAAACTATTAGCTGCTACAGAAGCTTTTGACACACTTTTGAAAGAACTCCCTCCCTTTGCCCCTACTACAACTCAAAAAGTGGCTATTATCGGAGGTGGCCCAGCGGGTCTTGCCGCTGCGTACTTCTTAGGAAAAGCAGGTGTGCCCACCACTATATTCGAAAAAAGAGAAAGCTTAGGTGGGATCGTGAGACATATCGTACCTGCATTTAGAATTGCTACGGAAACCGTGGAAAACGATGTGAAGCTCATTCGTCATTATGGTGTTCAAATCCAACTCAATCATCCTGTACATTCTATTGCCGACTTGGAGTCCCAAGGTTTTGATCATGTCATCTTAGCTATTGGTGCTGACAAACCTGGCATGCTCCACCTTGAAGAAGGTGAAACACTCAATGTCCTTCATTTCCTAGAGCGCTCACGCCGCGAGGACCCCACGCTTCAAATTGGTAAACATGTCATTGTGATTGGGGGTGGCAATACCGCTATGGATGCTGCTAGAGCTGCCAAACGTACCCCTGGCGTAGAAAGTGTCTCACTTGTTTACCGCAGAACCAAACGCTATATGCCCGCTGACCAAGAAGAGCTTACTTTGGCACTTGAAGATGGCGTAGTCTTTAGAGAACTCCTTACACCTATAGCACTCAAAGATGGGCTCCTTCGCTGCCAACAGATGGTACTCGGTTCACCTGATGCAAGTGGCCGCCGCTCACCTGTGCCAACAGATACTTTTGTCACACTACCAGCAGACTGCGTGATTGCGGCTGTCGGTGAAGCCGTTGACGATACATTCTTTAGTACTAATGCACTTCCTTTAGATGCCAAACGAAAACCCCTATTTAGTCCTCAAACACATAAGATCCAAGAAGGTGTCTTCGCAATCGGTGACTGTGCATATGGACCTGCTACTGTAGTTGAAGCCATACGTGATGCCAACCAAGCGGCAAACGCTATTTTAGAGCATCTTGACTTAAAGGCTATTGACTATAATACCCCTTCTTTGTGCGATGATGCGTCTACACCTTATGAGAAAAAAGGTCTCTTACATCAAATGACCTCATTAGAAGAGGAACCTAGCCGCTGTCTCTCATGTGACCACATCTGTGAATGCTGCTGTGATGTCTGTCCAAACAGAGCCAATATCGCACTCAAGGTCAACGGCCACACACAAATCTTGCATATTGACCGTATGTGTAATGAATGTGGTAACTGTACCGTATTCTGTCCTTATAATAGTTCACCTTATAAAGAAAAATTCACTTTATTCCATACCGCACACGACTTCCACCAAAGCACTAATGAAGGCCTTTTTGTAAAAGATCCTATGTGTCAACGCTTTATGGTGCGCCTTGACGGGCAGATCGGTGAGTTTACACTGGAAACTTTTGATTGGCATTCTAATCTTAAAACCATGATTGCAACACTATTAGATGACTATGCTTATCTGATTTAGATAAGCAGCTCACAAGGAGGTATTTCATGTTTGCGTTTTTTGTTAATGGTCAGCCTAGGGTGGCTACAGAAAATAAAAAATTATTGACTTACTTACGAGAGGACTTGAATCTGACTTCTGTCAAAAATGGCTGTTCTGAAGGTGCCTGTGGTACTTGCATGGTGCTCATTGATGGCAAAGCCACAAAAGCTTGTATCCCAAAACTTGATAAATTAGTAGGAAAGCATATTCTGACTGTAGAGGGCCTTTCTTCTAGAGAAAAGGATGTTTATGCCTATGCCTTTTTGGAAGCAGGTGCCGTTCAATGCGGCTTCTGCATCCCAGGTATGGTGATTAGCGCCAAAGCACTTCTCGATCAGACCCCTGACCCTTCACCATCCCAAGTCAAAACAGCTATCAAAGGAAACATCTGTCGCTGTACTGGGTACAAGAAAATTGAAGTTGCCATTCTCCTAGCCTCACAGCTATTACGAGAAGAAACACCTATCCCTACTCCCCCCCCTACTTCTGGTGTTGGTGACAAACTACACCGTGTGGATGCACTCCATAAAGTATTAGGCATTGCTAAGTATGTAGATGATCTCCGATTTGATGGGCTGGTCTATGGCTCTGCCATAAGGAGCAGCTATCCCCGTGCCATTGTCAACCATATTGATGCCAGCAAAGCACTAGCCCTAGACGGTGTCCTTGGCGTTTTGACTGCTGATGATATTCCTGGAAGCCATGCCATTGGACACCTTCGCCAAGATTGGGATGTGCTGATTCCTATAGGGGGTACCACCCGATATGTTGGTGATGCCATTGTCTTAGTCGTTGCTAAGACCCGCGAAATCTTAGAAGAAGCCAAGCGCTTGGTAGTGATTGACTATACACCGCTTACACCTTTGACCAATCCTCTAGAATCACTCAAAGAAGATGCCCCGCTCATCCATGCCACGGGCAATATTTTGCAAGTTGAACACTTAGTACGAGGCGATGCAGATACAGCCATTGCAAGTTCCAAACATGTTGTAACAAATCACTATAGTACCCCTTTTACAGAGCATGCTTTTTTGGAACCTGAAACCGCCATTGCATTGCCTGAGGAGGATGGCATACTCATTTATTCTGGCGATCAGGGTGTCTATCAAACCCGCAAAGAATGCGCCGCTATGTTAGGCTTTTCACTAGAAAAAGTACGGGTCATCGGTATGAACGTAGGCGGTGGCTTTGGTGGCAAAGAGGACATGAGTGTTCAGCATCATGCTGCGCTACTCGCCCATCACTTCAAGTGTCCTGTCAATGTCACTTTATCCCGTCAAGAGAGCTTGAAGGTCCATAGCAAACGTCATGCTATGGAGATGTCCTTTACCACAGCTTGCGATGAAAATGGTCTACTGACAGGCATGAAAGCTGTGATTATCTCCGATACTGGTGCCTATGCATCATTAGGGGGCCCAGTACTTCAACGAGCTTGCACCCATGCAGCAGGTCCTTACAACTATCATCATATTGATATCACTGGAAAAGCTGTCTTTACTAACAATCCACCAGCAGGTGCCTTTAGAGGCTTTGGTGTAACCCAAAGCTGCTTTGCAACGGAGTCTAATCTCAATCAATTGGCCGAGTTAGTCGGAATCTCCCCTTATGAAATCCGCCTAAGAAACGCCATTCGCCCAGGTGACGTATTGCCAAATGGGCAGATTGCAGATAGTTCAACAGGCCTTGTAGAAACGCTTGAAGCAGTCAAAGATGTTTATCATAGTCACCCTTATGTTGGGATTGCCTGTGCCATGAAAAATGCCGGCCTTGGCGTAGGTATTCCTGATACGGGACGCTGCCGCTTGGTCGTAGAAGATGGTAAAGTACACACACTCACCAGTGCGGCTTGTATCGGTCAGGGTCTTGCTACTGTTATGACACAAATCATCTGTGAGACCACACAGCTCTCGCCCGAAGTTGTACGCCATGCCGCACCAGACACTGCCTTTACACCAGACTCTGGTAACACCACAGCATCTAGGCAGACTCTCTTTACAGGAGAGGCCACAAGACGCGCTGCACTACAGCTTGCAGTAGCTCTTGAATCCTCTCCCTTAGAAACTTTAAATGGTACCAGCTACTACGGAGAGTACACAGGCGCGACTGATAAAATGGGTGCTGATAAAGAAAATCCCGTAAGCCACGTGGCCTATGGGTATGCGACCCATGTTGTGATCTTGGATGACTCAGGAAAACTCCAAAAAGTAGTCGCCGCTCATGACGTCGGTAAGGCACTCAATCCACTCAACATTGAAGGGCAAATAGAAGGCGGTGTCACTATGAGCCTTGGCTATGCACTTACAGAAGATTATCCTCTTGTCAATAGCGTTCCTACCGCCAAATTTGGCACTTTAGGTTTGATGAGAGCACCCGATGTGCCTGAGATTCAAACACTCTTGGTAGAAAAAAATACTGCAGATCTGGCATATGGGGCAAAAGGTATTGGAGAAATTTGTTCGATCCCTACCCCACCTGCCGTCGCACTGGCTTACTATACTTGGGATCAAAAGTTTAGAACCAAGCTACCACTTAGCGAAACACCTTACACACATCGTTAACTATCCTCTCTTCATTAAAGGAGATACCTTATGAAACGTTTATTAATCAAAAACATCCATACACTGGTCACCTGCGATGAAGCCGATCACGTGCTTCATCAGGTGAATCTTTATGCCGAAGATGGTGTGATCCAGTCGATTGGCCAAGAGATGCCTGCTGCTGATGAGGTGATTGATGCATCAGATATGATTGTCTATCCTGGCCTCATCAATACCCATCATCATCTTTATCAAACTTTTACACGTAATCTTCCACAAGTTCAGAACATGGAACTTTTTGATTGGCTCATCACACTTTACGAGATTTGGAAAGACATTAACCCAGACGTGATACGCTACAGTACGCTTGTCGGTATGGGCGAGCTGGCAAAAAACGGTTGTACCACCTGTTTTGATCACCACTATGTCTTCCCCCGTCAGACGGCAGGCACACTAATCGATACACAATTTGCAGCGGCAGACGAGCTGGGTATGCGCCTCCATGCCTCTAGAGGTAGCATGTGCCTAAGTAAAAAAGATGGTGGTCTGCCTCCTAACTCTGTAGTCCAAACCATTGATGAGATTCTCAAAGATTCTGAGCGCCTGGTAAACCAATATCATGACCCTTCACCGTTTTCCAAACGCCAGATCATACTCGCACCCTGCTCCCCCTTTAGCGTCTCAAGCGAACTGATGCGCCAGTCCGCCCTATTAGCAAGAAGCCTCGGTGTCAGACTACATACCCATCTTGCAGAGACCATAGATGAAGAACAATTTACAATTCAAAAATTTGGGATGAAACCTCTCGAGTACATGGAGAGCCTGGGCTGGTTAGGTGAAGATGTTTGGTTTGCTCATGGCATCCATTTTACTGATGAAGAACTGCGGGTATTGGCCAATACCCGCACGGGGGTTGCCCACTGCCCAATCTCCAATATGAAGCTTGCTTCAGGTATTGCCCGTATTCCTGAGATGCTCAAACTAGGTATTCCTGTTGGGCTCGCTGTAGATGGTAGCGCCAGCAACGACGGATCCAATCTCTTAGAAGAACTGCGCGTCGCCTTCCTACTTCATCGGCTTCACTCAAGTCGCCAAGCCCCTACAGGCTATGATCTTCTAAAAGTCGCCACCAATGGTGGGGCACGCCTTCTTGGTCGTCATGCAATTGGTGCACTGTGCACTGGCAAAGCTGCTGACCTCTTCATGATCCGTGCAACCCGCCTAGAATTTGTTGGTACGCAGTATGATCCCAAATCTCTTCTTAGTACTGTAGGACTTAAAGGTCCCGTAGACTATACCGTTGTAGGTGGGCAGATTATTGTCAAGCAAGGGCAACTCGTCACTATTGATGAAGAAAAGATTACTTTTGAAGCCAATAAAATTGTATCGCAGCTCATGAATACACCTCATTTGACATAAGTATAGTGTATAATAGTTCTATAAGGGAGTGATTTTTAATGAATGAAAGACATACATTTATCTTAAAAGGACATATTATCTATTCCGCCTCACCTACAGAACTAAAAACCTATGAAGACCATTACTTAATCTGTGAAGATGGCAAGGTAGTTGGTGTCTATGACCAGCTACCACCTTGCTATCAAGACAAACCAATGACTGACTATGGCAATCGGCTGATTATCCCAGGTCTTGTGGATCTGCATCTGCATGCACCCCAATACCCTTTTATGGGATCTGGAATGGACATGGAGCTTATTCCGTGGCTCAATCACTATGCCTTTGTGGAAGAAGCAAAGTATCAAGACCTTGGCTATGCTCAGTCAGCTTATAGCCGTTTTGTCTCTGATTTGGTCAAGAGCCCCACAACCCGTGCGGTTATCTTTGCAACACTTCACGTACCTGCAACGCAGCATCTCATGACGCTACTTGAACAATCAGGTCTTGATTCCTTTGTAGGCAAAGTTAACATGGACCGTAATAGTCCTGATACACTATGTGAAACCACCGAAGATTCCATCGCTGCAACCAAGGATTGGCTAGGCAGTTGTCAAAGTACGCGAATCAAACCGATCTTGACCCCACGCTTTGTCCCTTCTTGTAGTGACGATCTGCTTGCTGCCCTCGGACAAATAGCCAAAGAATCAGGTCTACCGGTTCAGTCTCATCTCTCTGAAAACAAAGATGAGATTGCCTGGGTAAGCCAGCTCCATCCCCGTTCATCTTGCTATGGCAATGCGTATGAACAGTATGGTCTTTTTGGCAACTATTCCCCTACCATCATGGCCCATTGTGTTCACCCTACAGAGGTGGAAATGGATCTGCTGGCATCTCAAGGCATCTATGTTGCCCACTGCCCTCAGTCCAATACTAACCTTTCTAGTGGGATTGCACCTATTCGCAAAATGCTCGCGCGTCACATACGTGTAGGCCTGGGTACAGATGTTGCTGGCGGCGCCTCGCTCTCACTTTTTAGAGCCATGACAGATGCCATCCAAGTTTCCAAACTTTACCGTGTTCTATGTGATGCAGACTGTATGCCACTTACCCTCGCTGAGGTGTTCTACATGGCTACAAAAGGCGGGGGTAGCTTCTGGGGGGCTGTAGGAAGCTTTGAACCAGGCTATGCCTTTGATGCACTTGTGATTGATGATACCTCACTTCAGACCACACGACACTTTACATTACCCGAGCGCTTAGAACGCATGATTTACCTGGCCACTGATCAAAACATTGTGGCAAAATACGTTAATGGAATCTCTATTTTATAAAAGGAGCGACCGTCTATGTCCGTTGGAAAAAGTATTACACGTGTTGATGCCTATGAAAAAGTTACTGGTAATGCCAAATATACCGATGATCTCTGCCCAAAAAATGCCTTGGTGGCAAAAGTGCTTCATAGCACGATCGCCAATGGCTGGGTCAAAACAATAGATATTTCCGAAGCTACAAAACTCAAAGGTGTTGTGAAAGTAGTGACATGTTTTGATGTCCCAACACACCAGTTTCCAACACCTGGTCATCCTTGGTCCACAGATCTTTCCCATCAAGATATTTCCGACAGACGTCTCTTGAATCAAAGGGTACGCATCTATGGTGACGATATTGCTGCTGTTGTTGCAGAAGATGAAGTCATCGCTGCGCGCGCCCTGAGACTGATTAAAGTTGAATACGAAGAACTCAAACCCTTTACCTGTGCGCGTGAGGCCATGTCAAGTGATGGGCCTCCTATTCATGAAGAATACCCTAGCAATGTCCTCAAGCATACCTCTTATGAAATAGGAAGCTATGAAGAAGGCGCTACTGAGGAAGGCCTCAAATGGTTTGAAAGTGAATTTGATACACAAGTCGTTCAGCACTGCCACATTGAGCCGCCTATCTCTTATGCCTATGAAGAAAATGGACGTATTGTAGTGGTGTCCTCTACCCAGATTCCACACATTATGAGACGTGTAATCGGCCAGGCCTTAGGCATTCCTTGGGGTCAGGTCCGTGTGATCAAACCTTATATTGGTGGGGGATTTGGCAACAAGCAAGACGTGCTCTACGAGCCCCTCAATGCTTTTCTTTGCAAGCAAGTGGGTGGGCGATGTGTCAAGCTAGAGATTTCTAGAGAAGAGACCTTCCACTGCACCCGTACTCGCCACGCTATTCATTTCAAGCTTAAGACAGGTGTAAGACCTGATGGCCGCTTGGTGGCGCGCCGTATCGAAGCTTTCTCCAACCAAGGTGGCTATGCTTCTCACGGCCATGCCATTGTTGCCAATGCAGTGAACGCTTATCGTCATCTTTACCAAGATGAAAAAGGCTTAAAGTCAGACGCCTACACCGTCTATACCAATATTGCCACTGCTGGTGCAATGCGTGGCTACGGAATTCCTCAGATCAATTTCGCCTGTGAGTCTCATATGCAAGACCTTGCCGAAGCACTTGACCTTGACCCTATCGCCTTTAGGCTACAAAATGCCATGAAGGAAGGCTACAAAGACCCGATGTCAGGTATTACCTGCTATACTTCTGGACTCAGAGAATGCATTGAAAAAGGTCAGGCGCATCTTGACTTCGATGCCAAGTATCAAGCATGCAAACAACAGACTGGCCCAACCCGCAAGGGTGTGGGTATGGCCATCTTTAGTTATAAAACAGGTGTTTATCCTATCTCTCTCGAGACAGCAAGCTGTCGTATGGTTCTGAATCAAGACGGTTCAATGCAACTTCATATGGGTGCTACTGAGATTGGCCAAGGCGCTGATACAGTGTTTACCCAAATGGCTGCTGAGACTGTGGGATTCACACCTGATCGTGTTCATATTATCTCTACCCAAGACACAGATAGTGCACCCTTTGACACTGGGGCCTATGCATCACGCCAAACTTATGTCAGCGGTATGGCCATCAAGCAAACGGCAACGCTCTTTAGAGACAAAATTCTAGACTATGCGGGTGGCTTTCTAGAAATTCCGCCTACTTCTTTAACAATCCGTGACAATCAGATCGTAGACGCCCAAACAGGTACTCTCGTTTCTGAACTAGAACCTATTGCAATGGAAGCTTTCTATAGTTTAAGCAACTGTGTACATATCACCGCTGAAAGCACCTTCCAGTGTAAAGACAACACTTTTGCCTTAGGTGCCTGTTTTGTAGAAGTAGAAGTAGATATTCCTGCTGCTATGGTTAAAGTATTAGATATTATCAATGTACATGATAGCGGTGTACTCATCAATCCACAACTTGCCGCTGCTCAAGTACATGGTGGCATCAGTATGGGACTTGGCTATGGCCTCAGTGAGCAGCTTCTCTTCGATGAAAAAGCGCGCCCACTCAATGGCAACCTCTTGGACTACAAGCTTCCAACCAGTATGGATACCCCTGATCTCAATACGGACTTCGTAGAGACAGTAGATCCTAGCGGCCCTTATGGCAACAAGGCCCTTGGTGAACCACCAGCTATCCCTGTTGCCTCTGCGGTCCGCAACGCCATCTTAAATGCAACTGGTGTTGCCTTCAATATGCTCCCTATTACGCCACAACGCATGTTTGAAAAATTCAAAGAATCAGGTCTTCTCGAGGAGGTCTCCAAAAATCATGTATGATATCGAACAGCTCTATGAAGCCAAGACAATCCAAGAAGCAATCGCACTTCTTGTAGCACATCCTACAGCAAGTATCATTGCTGGTGGGAGCGATGTACTTATCAAAATTCATGAAGGCAAGATGGCTGGCTGCAGTCTTGTTAGCATTAATGGGATCAAAGAACTTGAAGGCATTACCATTGACAAGAATCGCACTATCAAGATTGGGCCGTTGACCACCTTTACTCATATCACGCACCACCGTATCATCCAAAAATATCTTCCTATGCTTGGCTATGCAGTAGACCAGATTGGTGGGCCACAAGTGCGCAATATCGGTACGATCGGTGGCAATATCTCCAATGGTGTGACCAGTGCTGATAGTGCCTCTACCCTCTTTACCTACAATGCAGAACTTGAGCTTACAGGACCATCTGGCAAACGTATTATCCCTATTGCCAAGTACTACAAAGGTCCCGGTAAGGTTGATCTTAGACCCGGCGAACTCCTTACAGCTATCTTTATTGCGAAAGAAAACTACGAAGGCTTTGGTGGACACTATATCAAGTACGCCATGCGCCGAGCCATGGATATTGCAACCTTGGGCTGTGCTGTCAACTGCAAAGTTGACTTGCTTACCAATACCCTTTTGGAAGTACGTTTAGCATTTGGTGTTGCCGGACCTACCCCTATGCGCTGCCCACAAACTGAAGCTACGCTCAAAGGCGCAGTAATTAACAAAACACTGCTTAGACAAATTGGTGCACTTGCACTTCAAGAGGTCAATCCAAGAACATCTTGGCGTGCCTCCAAAGAATTTCGTCTACAGCTTGTAGAAGAACTAAGTGGCCGTGCACTTGGTGAAGCCATCTTATTAGCAGGAGGAACGATCCATGATTAAAGTGATCAACTGTATTGTCAATGGAAAAGAAGAAGAAATTCCTATAGATAGTCGTGAGTCCCTTGCAGATACACTGCGCAACCGTCTTGGTCTTACCAGTGTGAAGAAGGGTTGTGAGGTTGGTGAATGTGGCGCCTGTACTGTCCTCATTGATGGTGAGGCTGTGGATACATGCATCTACCTTGCCATTTGGGCTGATGGCAAAAGCATTATTACAGTGGAAGGGCTCAAGAGCCCATCTGGCCTTCTTCATCCCATCCAACAAGCCTTTGTTGATGAGGCTGCTGTGCAGTGTGGCTTTTGCACTCCTGGACTCATCATCACCGCGGTTGAGATTGTAGGTAGCGGCAAGCAATATACCCGTGATGAACTACGTAAGCTCATCTCAGGTCACCTCTGCCGATGTACAGGGTACCAAAATATTCTCAATGCGATGGAACGCATTGTGAATGAAGCCCACAAATTTGTGGGTGCAAAAGAATAAATCAAAAAAGGGAGCACGTGCATCGCACGCGCTCCCTTTTTTGACTCTCTATGTACACTCTCAATCAACTCATTTATTTGATCTGTTTTACATTCCATCTCACGAGTAACGTTACCCCAAATACTGCAAGCGCTACACTGTAAATAATCCAATGAACAGACTGCGCATAGACTTCAATCAAACCACCAAATAAAATTTGGCCTAAAGGAATACATAATGTAGCAAATGCCGAACCAAAGGCAAGAACCTTACCAAGCAACACCTGCTCCGTTTCTTTGTACAAGTAAGATGCACTTAGGACATTGGCAATCCCTAATACACCCATAATCAGCATCCCTGCTACTGTAAGAATCCCTACACTAATATGTGCTGAACTCTTTCCAAAGTTAAATAGAGCCATTGCCCCACCCATGGCGAACATCGCTAGTGTTGTCAGATAAAGCAAGCGATATACACGCTTGATATGAAATAGCTCCGGCTTCCAAGTAATCAGCCCACCGCCTAGAATCATGCCAAGTGCAATCATCCCTTCTGCGAGTCCATACATCTGTGAAGAGAGTCCTAATGTCTCCTTGATCACATATGGTGTCGCTACACTAAATACAGGCACTAAAAAGAGATTATACAATCCTGAAAAGAGGAGCATACGAAAAATAATAGGATTTTTGTATCTTAAATACGTATAGCTTTCTTTCATATCACCAACAAATAGTTCTTTTAATGAATCCGTTCTTGCCTTTGAGATTTTAGGTATTTTCAAAAAGCCTTCTAGTACGGCTGAACCTAAAAAACTCACCATATTAATACAAATGACACCCTTGATTCCAAAGACACCATAAAGCACACCTGCTAAAATAGGTCCTAAAAAATGACTCAATGAAGACACTTGCTGAATGATTGCATTTGCCCTTATAAGCTGTTCTTCATCTATAATCAATGGTATGCAGGTATTGACCACAGGCTGATAAATTGTTGCAATCGCTGAAAGCAGCACCATGACTGCACCTATAATGATCACATGATCTTTACCTTGCAACAGAATAAGTGCATAAAACATCAGTAACAGCCCACTCATCACGTCTAATGCAATCATTAATCTTTTTTTATTGCCTCGATCCGCCAAAATCCCTGCTACTGGGGAAAGAAGTACAATAGGTACCATAGAAATCGCAAGCATACTCGCAAACAAACTTGCTGATCCTGTGAGATCTAATAAATATAAAGACAGTGCAAATCTCTGAATGGCACTCCCAAATAAGGAGATCATCTGTCCTAATACTAAGATCGTAAAATTTTTATGATATAATCGCTTTTGCATGTAGGCCCCTTTCTAGCTCATCTTACTTCCGATACTAAAGTCTATGCAGATTGGGTATCTTCCTTGTTCATCCAATTGTAACTTAGCCTCAATCCCATATAAATTGAAAAGATTTTCTTCTGTAACCACTTCTAGTGGGCGTCCACTAAATACAACTTTACCTGACTTCACACCAATAAGATGATCTGCAAATTTTGTAGCATTATTCAATTCGTGTAGTACCATAACAATGGTACGATTTTGCTCTTGGTTAAGCTTTTGTAACAGAAGCAAAATCTCCAATTGATGCGCCATATCAAGATAGGTCGTTGGTTCATCTAATACGAGAATCTCTGTCTCTTGGGCAAGTGCCATGGCAATCCACGCACGTTGTCTCTGTCCCCCCGATAGACTTTCTACGGAGCGATTAGCAAACTCACTTATGCCTGTCACTGCCATTGCCCAGTCCACTTGTGCAAGATCTTCTTCTTTTAGGCCGCCTAATGCACTTTGATAAGGGAAGCGTCCATAGGCGACTAATTCTTTGACTAAAAGCCCTGAAGGAACAACTGGACTTTGTGGCAGAACTGCCATTTTCTTTGCAATCTCTTTGGGTGCTTGTTCTTTGATGTTAGCACCCCCAAGCCAGATTTCACCTTTTTTAGGTCTGATGATACGGGCAATTGTTTTCAATAAAGTTGATTTCCCGCAACCATTTGCACCAATAATCATGGTAATCTTTCCTTTTGGAATCTCAAGATTCATATTTTTGATAATGTATTTGTGTTCATATGCCACATCTAAGTTTGTTGCTTTTATCGCTTCCATTTGTCCCTCCTCTAGGTCTATTCTTTCATCATTAAATAAATAAAATAAGGTACACCAATAATTGACAATGTAACACCCACCGGAATCTCAATAGGTGAGAAAATATTTCTTGATAACGTATCTGCAAAAATAATTAAGCTACTGCTGATCAAAGCTGCAATAGGAATTTGCCTTCTATGGATCGGACCAACTAATCGCTTCGCAATATGTGGCCCCAACAAACCTAAAAATGCAATGTTCCCTGCGACTGCCGTTGCAAGGGCAGCTAACGCGGTTGCATAGAAAAATAGTATTTTACGTTCCTTCTCTACATTGACGCCAAGCCCAATTGCAAGCTCATCACCAAGACTTAGTACATCTAAAATTTTCGTCTTCCAGATGACTAATCCTAGAAATAACACGACTAATGGTGCAATCAACACAAAGAACTTCCAGCTACTTCCCCATAGACTTCCGCTAATCCATGTCAGCACTTGATTATAGTCACCTTTAGACATATTAAGTTGATACAGAGAAATCACCGCATTGATGCCTACATTGACACCAATCCCTGTGAGGATCAGACGTGTTGGCGAAATACCTTGTTTATCACTTAACCGATAGATCAGCCCACCGCTGATCAGTGCGCCCATGATTGCCACCATTGGCATCATCAATAATGCAGCACTTCCCATACTATCGTAATAACTTGTTTGGCCATACGAGATCAAAAACACAACTGCTAGTGCTGCACCTGCATTAATCCCTATCATCCCAGGTTCTGCCAGTTCATTCTTTGTTACGCTTTGCAAGATACAGCCTGCTGTTGATAAGGCCACTGCTACCACTATAGCCATCACTATGCGAGGCATGCGAATATCCCATACCGTGATATTTTGAAGGTGATCGCCGCCCCCTACTAAAGTCCTTAATACCTGTTGAAATGTCATGGTATGACTGCCCCAGCTCACTGCTAACAAAAAGATAACCCCAAACAAAAGACTTGTAAGGATACTCACGACAATGACACGTTTTTTCATTTTTAGCGTTCCTTTCTGACCATCCCTATAAATAAAGGGACACCTATGATCGATGTAAAGAGGCCTATTGGTGTTTCATAAGGCTGATCTACTAATCTGGCAAATACATCTGCCCATATCACTAACGTGGCGCCTCCTAGAAACGAGATCGGCATGATCTTCCTATAATCTTGTCCTACAACCTTACGCACAATGTGTGGCACAATCAAACCTACAAAAGCGACATTGCCAGCTACCGCGACACTCACTGCACACATAGGAATAATGAGCAGCAATGTATACATACGAATCCTCACAGGGTTTTCTCCAAGTCCAATACAAACATCTTCACCTAAACTTACAATATTAATGCGAGGTGCCAAGAAAAGTGCTAAAAGCGTTGTACTACCGCCTACGAGCATCACTAACATCACACTCTCCCAAGTCACTGCACGGAATCCTCCTGAAATCCAAAAAGCAAGATTTTGTGACTTATTCGTCAGCAGTGCAATCACCGTCGCCATGGAAATAAAGAAAGTACTTAAGGCCGTACCTGCTAATAACAATCTGGATATATTCATATTCCTTGCATTTTTCATACTAAAGCCAAGCACCAAAAGGCCACTCACAAGTGCACCAAGGAAGGCTGCTGCTGTATTCCCTAACAACCCATATAAAGATGTATTTGCACCTACTAGTGCAATGGCAAAGGTTGCACCTTGCGTGATTCCCATCAAGGAAGGTTCTGCAACAGGATTTCTTGTAACCCCTTGCATCATCGCTCCACTCATACCAAGAATACCGCCTACCAAGGCTGTCGCAATCACTCTTGGCAGACGTACATCTCGAACTAATTGCATATCTAAAAGATCTTCATAATGAAAAATACTATTCCATACAGTTTCTAAAGGTATCTGCTTGGCGCCCGCACATATGGCAATCACTAGCCCTATAATCGCCACAATGCTGCATGCAATAACAAAAAAGATATTTTTCTTACTCATGCATCCCTGCTAACAGCGCTTCTATTTCTTCTACAAAAGCAAGTCTACCTATAGGGCTATAACCTTGGTTAAAGTATGGACTTGCTGGTAATGTCACGACATTACCTTTTTTCACGGCCTCTGTGCCCTTCCAAATACTACTCGCTGTCAAAGTAGCAAGATCTTCATCCGTTGCAATCGCAAAAATGTAATCGGCATTAATTTGTGCTAAGCCTTCAAATGTAACTACCGGTAAACTCATATCTTCTTGCATCGGCATCCCTTCGGGCTTTGCTAAGCCCATGTCATCATAAAGTATTGTTCCAAGCCCTGCACCATCAAAGATAAATAAACTACCACCGCTTGCCAAAAAGGCTAAGTAACTACTGCCCCCACCTTGCTCCGCTTTAATCTTGTCTCCAACTACTGCTGCTTTTGCTAAATACGTATCAATCCATGCTACCGCTTTTTCTTCTTCACCAAAGATCTGCGCGATATGCATGAAATCCTCTTTCCAATCCATTTGTTTCATCTCGATCATCACAACCGGTGCAACCTTTGATAATTGCTCGTACATCTTTTCTTGTACTGTTGAGATGACAATCAAATCTGGATTAAGACCAATAATAGCCTCAACATCCATCTCCGCTAACATACTATAACCTAGGATCTGTGCATGCCCCAATACGCCTTCTAAATAACTCGGAAACTTTGTATAATCATAACCATCGCTATTTGCTGTACCAATCACTTCATATCCCAAAAGTGATAAGATATCACTTGCACCACTAATGTCTACAATACGTTGTGGATTCACAGGGATTTCAACGTTTCCTCTTATATCTGTCACTGTGCGTGTTTCTTGACTACTTTCTGTGCTTGGCACTTGGGAGGACTCTGTACTGCTTGTTGTACAGCCTACTAGTCCCAATGCTAATACTAAAATGCTCATGATGAGCCCTATCATTTTCTTCATCTTCTATCCCTCTCTTCATTCATTCTCTTTTATTTTGTTAGTTCCGACTACCTGTAGTTAGTTATAGCTAACTCTTAATTAGGATTATAGCGATAGAGCGACTTATTAGGCAAGTTTTTCATCTAATATCATTATTTTATCATCAAAATGTATTATAATGGCCTTGATCAATTCCTAGGGAACTACTATACTTATGTTATATTTTTTGAAAGGAATTCAATATTATGCAACCTTTTGTTACTTCTTCCAAACTTTTTAGAGAGACTGTACTGATGCAATTAGGGTTTAGTGCACATCTCCAGGGGCATCTCACCCTCTACAAAGATCCTACTCACATAGAAAATGGCTATTTCCTATTTTTTGAGCGTCCTGGCTATTATTCTTTTGGTATTGCCGACTATACTGTTTCAACACCCTTTCAGATTCACTTTGATAACCCTGAGACGCTTGTCCGTTTTGGCACAGTTTATCAAGGTACGACTCAGTTCAAACTCGAAAATCAAGCAAGCGCCTCTTTCAAGCCTTCCTCATTCTTTGTAATTGAAGAAGATATTAAAGGTACGCAATCCTGGCAAAGTGGCCAACATTTTCATGGTGCTGAATTTCTCATTCAGCAGACTTATTTTGAAGATATTTTGGCGCGCCAATTTCATACAAACTTTGACTTTAAAAAGTTTACTACAAATTTTACTTATCACTATCTTCCTCTTGAGATTCTATCTATACTCAAAAAACTTCAGAATCTCGCACAGCACAATCAGCTTACTCCCCTATTTCTTGAAAGTGCTGTTTTAGAGTGCATCGCCCACTTCATACAAACTATTGAAAGTAACCCTGACAACGACTTTAACAAACAGCTTTATCATGGGAAAGTGAAGATCGGAACCAATCGTTATCTTCATCTCACGAGTTCGGATCTCCGTGCAATCCAAAAAGCACATCACATCCTCACAGAAAATATTGCTGCGCCACCTACAATCGATCACCTTAGTGAGCTTGTGCTGCTCAACCCTCAAAAACTCAAAGCTGGGTTCGCCTATTATTATCATCTCCCCATTGGCAAATTCATTACAACGACGCGCATGGCACATGCTGCCCATTTGCTTCGTACGACTGATGAAAGCATTGCAGCAATCGGATCTGAAGTCGGCTATCCGTATACAAGCCACTTTATCAAAATGTTCCGCCAAACCTACCACTGCACACCTCTTGAATACCGCTACCACGCTCATATTTGAAACCTAAGTGACATCATGTTATACTGGCTTTAACTAAACTTTTAATTTGACATGAATGAGGTTAATTATGGCAACCAATGAATCTACAGAAAACTATTTAGAGACCATCTTTCTACTCAGCAAAAAACTTCCTGTAGTGCGTTCAGTTGATATTGCGAATGAACTTGGCTTCAAAAAATCTAGTGTAAGCGCTGCTGTAAAAAGTCTTCGTGAAAAAGACTACATCACTATGATGGATTCTGGTTTTATTTACTTAACAGAATCCGGCAGATCCCTTGCAGAAATGATTTATGAAAAACACGAAATTCTATTTGCTTTTCTACAACAAATCGGTGTGAGCGAGCAAACCGCCTTAGACGATGCTTGTAAAATTGAACATATTCTGAGTAGTGAAAGCTTTGATGCAATCAAAAAAATGGTACACAAAAAAGAGGGCTAAATTTCAGCCCTCTTTTTCGCACTATTATTTTCCTTGTACATCTATAAAGATTGGATTCCCATAGAACCATAAATCTGCATAGTTATGGTCGTTGACTGCATCTGCAGATGGACGATTTTTCTTCACATCCTTGAGTGGATTCCCTAATTCATCTGTTTGACCCTCTACACTTGATGCAAGATTCGTTCCTCTGAGTCTGTAATAACGATCCTTATCTGCTTTTAGCGTAAAAGTCAATACGTTATACCCTTGTTCATCCATTGTCCAGTCTTCACTTGTGAATGTCTCAATCACTTGTGTCGTATCATTTGTATCCTTTTTATAGGCATCACTACTTGGATCAACCTTCCCTGTAATCTCACCTGAGATCAGATCAATATGATCTACTCCCACTTGATTGGTGGTGGTTGTCTCTGCACCAAATAGTGTCTCGTAGTTGTTCACTTCTGGACTTTTGAATCTCATAGTGAGCGTTACTTCCTCACCAGCTTTAACTTTGAGTGTATCGCCCATCTCCACTTCTTGACTCACACCTGACGCTCTAAAGTCAAGTGCATCGATCAGATCGCCTGTCACAGCAAAAGACTTCCCGGAGCGTAAACCGTCTGCAAGATCCTTCATAGTATTGCCCTCTACCCATGTA
>JBOFIR010000071.1:0-17199 GCA_051650265.1 Cellulosilyticaceae bacterium | reverse complement strand
GAACAAGTGACCTCTGGCTTCAAGTGGCGTAGACAAAGTCACGCCAATTGACAAGGTCAACCTATACTGGAATAGCTGGGGAACAACATATGTTCCTAAGACTTATGAGATTCAGGTTTCTACAACAGGTGCGGCAGATGATTTTCAAACAGTAGCAGTGCAAACCCAACACGTGAGTGGGAAGTCTACACTCACATTTGATCAAGTCGATGCCAAGTATGTACGTATTTGGATGCCAAAGAATGCAAGTGCTGGGCATACAGCGGTCCTACTCCATGAGTTTGAAGTTATGAGTGCGCCGCAGTTCGTACCAGAAGCGATTGATAAGACAGTGCTCCAAGCACTCATCCAAGAAGTAAAGGCCATGGACCTCTCAGGCTATACCGCGGCGAGCGTCGCAGTACTAGATGATGCACTCAAAGCAGCTGAGCTGTGTAATCAGAATCATTATGCGACAGCTACAGAAGTAGCAGAGGCTTTTGCGGCACTCAACCGTGCCAAGGAGTCTTTGGTCAGTATCAGTGAAACACCTGCATTGTATACAGTAGGTGCAGAAGCCGTCATGGCAGGTGAGGACTATCAGTTAGGGATTGGTATTGATGCCAAAGACAAAGCGATCTATGCACAAGAGTTCTATGTGGCCTATGACAAGGCCCTTGTAGAATATGTAGACTGTGAGCTCCTCAATGGTACAGTGGAGGTCATGGTGGATGATGAGACAACTGAAGGGGTACTGCATATCTTCACAGTAACACCAGATGGCGGCGTGGCTTCTGACAAACAGTTGATGAACCTGAACTTCCGTATCAAACCAGAAAGCAAGAAGAGTACAAAGATGCAAGTCTCTGGCAACGTGGGGATCATTGAAGCGGGTGATCAGGTAGGCAGTAGTACCCAAGTACTAGAGGCCAAAGAACACAGTATCATTATTGATCAACATATCTTGCCTGAAGATGTATTTGATGTCAATGAAGATACAACCATCGACGTAGCAGACTTAGCACTCATTGCTTTCCATTATAGAAAAACAACGACGGATCCAAATTGGGATATCATTAAACGTGTGGATGTCAACCAAGATGGTGTAATTGACGTGAAGGACTTGGTAGAAGTGGCACAAAAAATCAAAAAGCAGTAAGTAAAGTATAACTTAAAGGTGTAAGGAGGAACGTCAATGAAAAGAAACAAGGGGATAAAAATCGGGATCATCAGTCTCATCATGCTACTTCTTGTACCTTCACAGATTGTATTTGCGGCTACTGCACCCTTTGGATTTCAGAAAGAAAAGATCAGAGTAAAAGGTGAAGAGCCTTTTACTCTGAAGCTCAACGGCAAATCGGTAAGTGACCTTTACGGGTTTGAGGTGGCGCTAGCTTTTGATGAAAGTCAGATTGAAATGGTGAGTAAACCGACAGTTGATTTTGCACCAGGCTTTTTGGCGGGACCTACGAAGGATGCTGATGGCAATGTTTATATTGGATTCACCAAGATGGGGCAAACTGACGGTGAAAATGGCAAACTGACCTTGGGGGATTTTTACTTTAAAGTGAAGAAGCCAGGCGTTCATAAGCTTCAACTCGTGTCCGTAAAAGTGATCGATTCTAAAGGCAGTAGTCAGTATACAAAGGTCGGTCAATCCATAGAAGTGAAAGTGGTTGGTAAAGGAAAGGGTGGGGCGCACCAAGATGTGAGTGGTCACTGGGCAGAAACATGTATTCAGGCCATTGTGGATGAGGGGTACATGAATGGTAAGTCTGATCAGGTGTTTGGACCCAATGATATGTTGACACGCGCTGAGATGGCGACCCTTCTGGTGAATGTCACAGCAGACTATAACAGCACAGAAGTTACGCACACACCTGTAAGCACGCCCCTATTCCGGGATGTCAAAGGCGACGAATGGTATGCACAGAACATCTTGAAAATGACACAAAGAGGTTTCATCAAGGGTTATGAAGATGCCACATACAAGCCCAAGCAGTGGGTGACACGTAGTGAGGTCATCTCTGTGATAGCACGACTTGGAAGAGAGCATGGCACGTATACAGCGCCAACGTCAGTGGAAGAAACACTGGCTGTGTATCAAGATGCCAAGGAAGTACCAGTGTGGGCGAGGGAAGACCTGGCCTGGGCCGTTGAGAACGGACTAATCAAGGGGGATGCGCAGGCAAATCTTAGAAGTCAAGGGCAGATCTCACGTGCAGAGATGGCAGTGATTCTGTGTAGAAAGTTGCAACTTGAAGACCATGAGTAGAGGAGGCACTAGCGAATGAAAAAAAGGTTAGCATTTTTGATAATCGGTATGTATCTCCTTACTGTTTTGATGCCGTATCAGGTAGTGTGGGCGATTGAACGCATACCACTTGATGTGGGCGGTGCTCAACGCCTTGTTCCCCTAACAACAGGGGGGCAGGTGAGTGTGAATCCTGAGGATGTGCAAAGAACAAGTGCGGCAATCCTCCGTGTGGATCAGCTGATCACCCAGGCGCAGATACTGATTGATGAAGCGCCTTTGGGCACAACACCAGGGAGCTATCGTATTCAGGATAAGGAGAAGTTAGAGGCAGTGTGGCAACAAGCAAAAGAAGATCGGGTTGGCCTAGATTCCTATGAGGAGGCGCTACGAATTGCGAAGCAGCTCCAACAGGCAATCATAGCCTTTAAAACTGCACGCATGATCGATGTAGGCCAGTTGGGCCTTGCAGCCTATTACTATGGACACATTGAGGAGGATTCCTCTTGGAATGCAGCACTATGGTTTGACATGAATCAAGATGGCATCATTAACGATGAGGATTTGCGCTTGATGGTAAAAAAACATGATGAACGAAAGTGACTCAAAGTGACATAATGAACCAAAAAAAGTGAAAAAAGATCAAAATAGCGCCACAATCTATGTGATTGTGGCGCTGTTTTATTAAATTTGTTAAAGTAGAAGAGACACTAAAAAGTTGCAAAAAAGAAGGGGATGTACAATGATAAAAAGAACGACGCTGAGGTATTGGGTAGGTGATGGTTTGGCGCGATATACAGATACGCAGTCTATGCCAGAATCACCAAGTTTGGCAATGAAGTTGCAGGCAGCACGTAATGAGTATGAAATGGGACAAATTATGGTACGATCTGACGATGAGGATTTTACTGTCACTAATGTTGAGGTACCATCATTAATGAATGGGACTCATGCAATTGAAAGCGTTAATTTTACATACCATTTTGGCCTTTATCGCTATGACATGCTGGCAGACACAGTGGGCTTATGGGGAGAACATGGCAAACCACTGTACCCTTACAATGGGATCCCAGACCCGCTATCAAATGACAAAACACTAGCTATTTTGAAGGGGAAAAATCAAGCCATTTATATTAAAGCATTTATCCCAGAGGGAACAGAACCTGGAACTTATACGGGGACTATAGTGGTTGAAACCACATGTGGCACACTCGAAGTACCAATGACCATAGAGGTGTTTAGTGCGACAGTCCCAGAGCTTAAGGATGCAGGTTTTACATATTATAATTGGATGTCAGACATTGTACAGGGGTATTATACCCAGTGGAATGTCTTCAAGACTTACTACCACGTCAACGATGTGATCAGAACAGATCAGGGCATAGATTTTAGCGAGGATTTTTATCAAATCATTACGAACTGGGCGAAAAGTATGAGTACCCACCGCCAAAATGTGGTACTGATTCATACAGTGGGGATGCTAGCAGAAGCAGATACCACAATAGACCAAGAGGGGAACTATCACTTTGACTGGACTTTGTTTGATAAGTATGTGGATGTGTGGCTCAGCCACGGCATGACAGGAATTGCTAATATTCATTATGGCTATCATGAGAACGATGTGATGCTCAAAGATGATGGCAATGGCAAAGCAGTATTTGCATGGGAAAGATATGCAATGGGACAAGGGCTAGATAAGGATCAGGACACATGGTATAAGCAATATTTACCTGCTTTAGCAGCGCACATTCAAGGGTACAGGCTAGGCAAATACCCTCAGTTTGCAGGGACTGAAAAAGAAACGCTATTTGATATCTGGGTGCAGCAGCTCTATGATGAACCGACGGCAACGGATCTGTGGGTGTATTATGCGCAGCTGACAAGGCAGTATCTTGTGGTCAAAAATGAAGCAGGTGAAGTGACCAAACAGGTGAAGATATTTGATGCAGATATGAGTGGTGCCACGTGTTACAAGCCTTATACAGATTATCTAGATATTCAAGTGCCTCAGCTCAAGTTTATACCCGGCAATGAAGCACTTTATCAAGAACTCGACGCGCAAGGTCAAGCATTTTGGGCATATGTATGTGTCTCACCAGGCAAACCATGGCTCAACCGCTTTGTAGGCCAACCGGATACCACCTATCCACTTCTCTTTTGGTATGAAGCACAGATCAAGGCAACGGGTTATCTTCACTGGGCCTTTAATGTGTGGAATCTAGGGTATACAGATGATGGGGATTGCTACATGGTCTATCCAGATGTAGAACGCAGAGATCTCCTGAGTAGTATTCGCTATGAGGGGCAAAGAGATGGGGTAGAAGATTGGGAGCTCTTCCAACTTGCTTACCAAACAGATGCTGTGAAGACGCAGCAGATCTTGGAACGCGCTGTGGTACACCCGCAAGGAAGTTATATCCAGTCTGTAGAGGACTACCGTGCACTCCGTGAAGCTATGCTTCATTTGGCAAGTGGCAATGCGGATGTGGTGGTACCAGATGTGACAAGCTGTGGTGAGGTAGCTGCGCCAGAGGCACCACTAGGGGCTTACTATATAGACAACCTTAGTAGGCAGATCCGATATAGCGATATGGAAGTGTATCACCATACAAGTGACGTACAATCTTATCGTCAATCCGTACACTACCAAAATTATGACGGAGAAATTGGAAGCTACGGTGGCTGGGCTGAGTTAGACTTTGAGGGTACAGGCATTGAGATCATGAGTGAACAAAGTGCAAGCAAAGGTGAATGTTTGGTGACGCTTTATGAACACTATGAAGATGGTACGCTTCATCAAATCGATGAGGCGATCGTAAACTGCTTCTCACCGAATATGAAACCTTTCTATTTCCCATACAAGAAGACAGGACTTGCCTACGGCAACTACCGTATACGCATGACCAATAGACGCACACAAAACGGTGAGGCACATACACAGATGGTACTAGATGCTTTTGTGGTACATACACTCAAAGCAGATGGTACAAGTACTATTGCGAAAGTGGATGTGCTGGCCAATGAACTGGGTGTATTAGTGGTAAGTAGTGAAGGCATCACCCTTCAAGAGGGCGATGTGGTCTCACTAGGTAAAGAAGTGACAATCACAGCAATGCCAGCGCCAGGATACTACTGTAAAGCACTAAATATCAACGGCAGGCAGTATCCTGTTTATGATAATGTGTATAGGATCAAAGCGATTGATAAGGATCTGATTATAGCCAGTGTATACGATCAAATTGTGTGACGGTAGTGTGAGGGTGATTTGTGATAGATTGATTTGAAAGCCTTTGAAAAGTGAAGCTGATTACTATAACCTACGGCCTGTCCCACCAAATGTATAGGAAGTGGTGTCTGTAGAAGAAGTTGTGCGGCTTTTTCCATGCGATACTGTAATAAGAATTGTTGTGGACTGACATGGCATTTTTCTTTAAAGAGTTTGCCGAAGTAACTTCTATTGAGATTACAATAGGTAGCAAGATCTGTGATGGCTATTGGCTCTTGATAGTGTTGTTGGATGTAGGAGAGTGCCTGGGAGATATAGTGATCGCTTCGTTGGATGTAAGTAAGGGTAGAGCTAGAAGTAGAAGCATCTGCTAAGGCATCTAAGATTAAGTAAAGGTGCCCAAGTGCACAAGTGGATGAAAGATGGGCGTGGTGTGAAAGATAGAGAAGTTTATCTTTTATAGCCACGCCTTTTTCTATGTTGATACTCGTAAAAAGTGGATAATCCCTACTTAGACCTGCTTGGGCAAGGAGATCTTTAGCACGTAGTCCATTGAATTCAATCCAAGTATATTCCCATGGATAATCTGCATCTGCAGCGTAACTAATGATTTGATCAGGTGCTATGAGAAATCCCTGATGGTGTGAAAGTTGGTGGGTGTGTTGCACCCCATGACTATCATAATAGCTGAATGTCCCCTTGCCAGATAAAATGTAGTGAAAGACGTAATGAGATCGAATGTAGGAACCTAAAGCATGAAGGGGCCTGCATTTTTGCCAACCAGCCTCATACAACCTCAAATCAATTAATGTCGCATCTGTAAATAATGAAGTGATGAAATCTGTCATAAACCTCTACCTTTTCATAAAAATTTATTATTTGAATCAAGCATTTATACATATTTTATGAGTTATTATACCATAGCTTGTAACTTGAAATAATGGTAAACTAATGAAAAATATGAAGAATTGTTAAGTGAAAAAGGAGATATTTATGGGGATTAGAATAGATGAAGCACAAAAAATATTTTACATTGAAAGTCAAAACACAAGTTATATTATGGGTGTAGATAAGCATGGATACCTGATGCATCTGTACTGGGGGAAAAAAATCGGAGCAAGCTATAAGGAACGTTTTTTTAGACCAAGAGGACGTGCATCTTTCTCACCAACGCCAGAGGGTGATAGCATCTCTTTGGATGACTTACCTGTTGAATATCCCACATATGGTCGTTCGGATTACCGTGTGCCAGCACTCACACTGCAACTTGAGGATGGGTCAACCATCACAGATCTTAGATATCATTCTTATGAGATTATTCAAGGTAAGCCAGCCCTGCCAGGACTTCCAGCAACTTATGTAGCAGAGGAAGAAGAGGCGCAGACTTTGGCGGTGACACTGGTAGATTCAATGATTGGTCTGAAAGTGATTCTTGCTTATAGTGTTTATGAGACATATGATGCCATCACAAGAAGTGTCCTTCTTATCAATGAAGGGCATCAAGACTTGAAGGTAACACAAGTGATGAGTGCCAGTGTTGACTTTGAAACTGCTCAGTGGGATTGGATGCATCTATATGGAAGTTGGGCAAGAGAACGTCATGTTGAAAGAGCTGCTGTAGGACACGGGGTTCAGTATATAGATAGTAAGAGAGGTGCCAGTAGCCATAATCATAATCCTTTCATGGCATTGTTAGAAAAAGAAGCAACAGAACATCAAGGGGATGTGTATGGTTTTAGTCTTGTCTATAGTGGTAATTTCTTAGCTCAAATTGAAGTGGATCAATATAATAATACACGTGTGGCTATGGGGCTCAATACCCATGATTTTTTATGGGTACTTGATCCAGGAAACACTTTCCAAACACCAGAGTGCGTGATGGTTTACTCAGATAAGGGGCTAGGTGGGATGTCTAGAATCTATCATAAGCTTTATCGTGAAAGACTTTGTAGAGGGAAATATAAAGATAAAGTCAGGCCTGTACTTGTGAATAACTGGGAAGCAACGTATTTTGATTTTAATGAAGAAAAAATACTTGATATTGCTAGAGTAGGAAAAGATCTTGGCATCGAACTCTTTGTGCTTGATGATGGCTGGTTTGGCAAAAGAAATGGTGATAACTCTTCCTTGGGAGATTGGTTCGTAAACAAAGAAAAGCTTCCAAATGGATTGGAGGGGCTTTGTAAACAAATTAATGATATGGGAATGGGATTTGGGCTATGGTTTGAACCCGAAATGGTATCACCTGATAGTGAACTCTATAGAAAACATCCAGATTGGTGTTTGCATGTGAATGGACGCAGTCGTACGGAAGGAAGAAAGCAGCTGATTTTGGACTTGTCACGTGAGGATGTATGCCAGTATCTGATTGAAACAGTCACCGAAGTACTTAGGTGCTGTAATGTCACATATGTGAAATGGGATATGAACCGTAATATGACTGAAATTGGCTCAGCCCTCCTGCCAGCACGGCAACAAAGAGAAGTAGCACACCGCTACATATTGGGACTTTACAAAGTACTAGAAACAATCACTTCTAGGTTTCCGAATATTTTGTTTGAAAGTTGTTCAGGTGGTGGTGGGCGATTTGATCCAGGGATGCTTTATTATATGCCTCAGACATGGACGAGTGATGATACAGATGCTATAGAGCGCCTCAAGATCCAATATGGAACAAGTATGGTTTACCCAGTCAGTACAATGGGTGCACATGTATCAGCGGTACCGAATCATCAAGTAGGGCGTACAACTTCATTGAAAATGAGAGGGGATGTGGCCATGTCTGGTAACTTTGGTTATGAACTGGATCTTGGAAAACTCGCAGAAAAAGAAAAAGAAGAGATAAAAGAACAAATTAAGACTTACAAAGAGATGCGCCAGTTGATCCAATATGGAGATATGTATCGTTTGTGCAATCCATTTACAGGCAATGAAGCTGCATGGATGATTGTGTCACCTGATCAAAAAGAAGCTTTTGTAGGGTGGTTTAGTGTGCTTGAAACACCGAACGGCTATAAGCATAGAATCAAACTAAAAGGGCTTGATCCAGAGAGAATGTATTACATGAATGGGGAGCAAGAGGGGTACTTGGGAGCTGAACTGATGTACCTAGGGATTCAAGTACTACAAAAAGGTGGAGATTTTGAAAGTATTATATGGAAATTAAGTGATACACAAAAGGTGTTGCACAATTAACCGATCAGGTTAGTTGTGCAACACCTTTTTTTAATAAAGTAATTGACACCCACTCGATTCAATGGCGTACTTGATGTCATCAGGTGGCTGCACATCTGTGACGATGGCATGAAACTGCGAGAAGTCACCTAGTCTATGGAAAAAGTGTGTACCTACTTTTGAATGGTCAATAAGGAGAATAGTCTTTTTGGCACTACGCATCATACTTTGTTTGATTTGTGCGTGCCTGATATCTGCTTCATAGAGTCCATCAGCATCCATCCCTCTACAGGAAATCAAAGCGATATCCGCCTTCATCTGTGAGATCCAAGTAGATGCTTC
The DNA here is from genome assembly GCA_051650265.1 of Cellulosilyticaceae bacterium. GTDB lineage: Bacteria > Bacillota > Clostridia > Lachnospirales > Cellulosilyticaceae > JBOFEH01. Next base: position 8,224 of record JBOFIR010000071.1, on the reverse strand, counting down.
TTCGCCGAGTAATGTGCCAGAACGGCTCAGTATTTGGCCACCGGCAATGAACGTATGGATATGGTTATAGTTGCTAAGCAGTAGCGAGGTATGTACCCCGTTGGTGGCAACGGTGATGTTGCAAAGGCGTTCCAAATGTGGGCAGAGCTTCATAGTAGTGCTACTGGAGTCCAAAAAGAGTGACATGCCATTGGTGATAAAATCACAGGCAATATCTGCAATATAGGCTTTTTCCTTGGATTGCAAGTTTTCTCTAAAGTGTGAAGAATAATCAAAGTTTGTCCCACGAACGAGTGTGACACCCCCTCGAATGCGCCGCACTGAGCCTGTCGCCTCTAGTGTGATCAGATCACGGCGGAGTGAAGAGGTACTACAAAAGAGTGCCTCTTTGAGTTGGTGGATCGACATAGTCTTATGGGTGGTGAGTAAGTCAAGAATTTTATCGCTACGATCCATACAGAGATCCCTCCTGAACAAAAATGAATGATTGTGAACCTATTATACATCCAAAAATAGACAGTAGTCAAATTATATGCAAAATATGTAAAAAAAGCCATAGTCTTGATATAATTCAGTCATAAGCATAATATCTAAAAAAATCCTTAGGATACAAGATATTATCGGCAAATAACACCATCTAAAGGGGGAAAATTATGAGAAAATTATTTGCATTATTCATGGTCGCATGTATGGCAACGGGGGTAGCTGGTTGTAGCAAGCCAGAGGCAAAGCCAGCAGGTAGCCAAGAAGTAGACAAGACGGCTGAGGCGCAAACAACAACGGAGACAACAGCAGAAACGACAGCACAGCCTATTGAACTCACCTATTGGTCTATGTGGAATGAAGCAGAGCCACAAGGTCAAGTGATTAGTGAGGCGGCTAAACAGTACATGAAAGACAACAAAAATGTAACCATTAACATCAACTGGCAAGGCCGTGAGATCAATAAGATCATACCAGCAAAACTCAGTGCAGGGGAAAAGATCGACCTTTATGATGGCCCACTCAATGTGGTATTGCCAGCAACTGCAGACTATGCTATGGATGTGACAGATTATTTTAAGAAAAGCTACCCAACAACAAATGGTAAAAATTATGAAGATGTGGTACTCAAAGCAACTGTAGATACCACAAAAGTTTACTCTAAAGAGGGACAAATCAATGGGATCCCCTACCAACCTTACGTACAATGTATGTTCTACAACAAAGAGCATTTTGAAAAAGCAGGCATCACTTCAGTACCAGCAACATGGGATGAATTCTTAGCTGCTTGTGAAAAATTAAAAACAGCAGGCTACAAACCCATTACAGTAGATGATGCGTATATGCTTGCTTTACCAGGCTACTACCTTGCAAGAGAAAAGGGCGGGGACTGGGTATCTGAGCTTGTAAAAGAGAACAAAGATGAGATGTGGCAAGACCCAGCTGTACTTCATATGGCAGAAGCTTATGCAGATCTTGCAGCAAAAGGCTACTTCCATCCAAATGTCAGCTCTAACATCTTCCCAGCAGGTCAACAAGACTTAGCAAATGGTGAAGCATCTATGTACCTCAATGCCACATGGTTAGTCAATGAATTGATGCCTGTTACAGGACCAGACTTCCCATGGGGTCAATTCCAATTCCCAAGTGTAGCAGGTGGAGAGGGCAATCCAAAAGCTGCAAACTACGCATCTCAAGCATTCTACATCAACAAAGACAGTGCGAACCAAGAAGCTGCATTTGACTTTATCGCCTACCTCACAACAGGGGATTGGGATGGTAAGATTGCAGAAGCAACTTATGGGATTCCATCAGGTCTAGATAGTGTATGGCCAAAACAACTCGTGGATGCAAAAGATGTGTTTGTAGGCACAGAAGAGTGGCTGCCATGGAGTGGTGGTATGGAAGACAATGGTAACCTTTCAGCAACAATCAGTGCTGCTTTCGTAGAGCTGATCAGTGGCAAGATCACACCACAACAATTTGTAGATCGTATGGTTGGGATGTAAGCTAAATCAATCAGAACCAATGTAAGATTAAAGAAACGTATCGGTAGGATACGTTTCTTTAAACTCATGAAAGGAAGTGTGATGCGTATGAAAATGGACAAAAAGACACTCTTTATCTTTTTGGCACCAGCAGTGGCTTGTTTTTTAATCATGTTCTTGTATCCCATCATCGTCACAACAGGTATGAGCTTTAGTGAAGTTGGCAATATTTCGGACACGATCTCCAGCTGGAAATGGGTTGGACTTGAAAATTATAAAATGCTTTTTTCATCACGTATGTTCTTGATTTCACTTCGCAATATTGCAGGGATCTGGAGTATCGGTGGGGTTTTATCGTTGGTCTTTGCCATGCTCTTTGCAATCATCCTCACATCAGGGGTGAAGTTCAAAGGATTTTGGCGTGCCATCATCTACTTACCCAACGTGGTATCCGCAGTGGCACTTGGAACCATGTGGGTACAATACGTCTATAGTGCAAAGTTCGGCCTGCTCAAATCCATCGGTAAGCTTCTGGGGATTGAGCAGATGGTCAATGCGCAGTGGACATCCCCTCAAAACATCTTCTTATGTATGGTTGTTGCTTTTTCCTTCGGAATTGTGGGGTACTTTATGTTGATCTTCATTGCGGGGATTGAGCGTATTCCATATACCTATTATGAGGCAGCTATGATCGAAGGCGCGGGCCTATGGCGAAGATTCTTCTCCATCAGCTTACCTTTGATGAAAGATGTGATTAAGTCAGTAATTACTTTGTGGACAGTCATTGTTGTAGGGTTCTTTATCTGGACACAAGTGTTTACACCTTTTGATCTCTCAGAAGGAACGATTACACCTATGATCTATATGTATCAGTTGGTATTTGGCGGAAGCCGAGGTACTACAGAGATCAATGTGGGTGCAGGTGCAGCCATCGGTGTGATTTTATCCATTATTATTGTAGTGGTCTTTGCGATTGTGAACTATCTCATGAAAGACTCAGAAATTGAATTTTAGGAGGCGAGCAGATGAAGGGTTTAGCAAAATTAAAAGGAAAGAAACAACTTGCATTAGGGCCAGCTTATCTCCTACTGATTATCTGGGCGGTATTTATCTTCATTATGATTGGTTGGGTTGTGCTCGCATCACTTTCTACAACCAAGGAAATCTTCAATGGGACCATGCTCAAATTTGAGAGTGGACTCAACTTTGTCAATTACAAGAACGCACTGTTTTCTCACAATGTGGCCAAGTACTTTATGAACTCCGTGATTTATACCTGTACAGCAAGTATTGGGGTGATCTTGGTAGGGGCACCTGCATCTTATGCACTGGCAAGAGCACGTTTTAGAGGGAGGAAGGCGCTACTCAATGCATTCGTCATCGGCATGAGCATCCCTATGGTCATGATTATTCTTCCACTATACTCTATGCTCTCTAAGATGGGGGCAACCAATAATCGTCTGACCATTATCTTCTTATATATTTGTATGACGGTTCCTTTTACAGTATTTTTCCTCTACAGTTTCTTCCAGTCACTACCTGGAGACTTTGAAGAGGCAGCGGCCATTGATGGGTGTGGCCCGATCGGCACATTCTGGCGCATTATGTTCCCATTGGCGCAGCCAGGAGTCATCACGCTCCTTGTGTTTAACTTTATTACCATTTGGAATGAGTATTTCATTTCCTACATATTGATTGACGATGCCAAGTTGAAGCCAGTAGCAGTAGGTCTGTACGCCATGGTACAGTCTATGAAGTATTCTGGGGACTGGGCAGCGATGTTTGCAGCAGTTGTTATCGTCTTTTTACCAACCTTCATTCTCTACCTGTTCTTATCTGATCGGATCATTGCAGGGGTAACCGGAGGCGGCGTAAAAGGTTAAAAAATAAAACATAAAATACACATTTTATAACAGACAAAATGTCATCAGGAGGATAAAAAATGGAAGCAAGAATTAAAGCGTTTCAAAAAAGAGGATTTGGTTTATTTGTGCACTACGGTGCCTATGTGCAATATGAGAATGGTGAGTGGGCGATGAATCTACGCCAACATGACCCAGAGGTGTATAAGCAGAAGGCACTGGCCTTTGACTACAGTAGCTTTGATGCCAAAAAGGTGATTCATGCGGCTAAGATCTCAGGGGCCAAGTATATTACATTTACAACAAGACATCATGATGGCTTCTCACTCTATGACACACGTGGGCTTACCACTTATGATGTGATGCATACACCAAATGGCAAAGATATTGTCAAAGAATTTGTGGATGCTTGTCATGAGGCAGAGATCATGCCTTTCTTATACCACACCACAGTGGACTGGCAACACCCTGACTTTGAGAATGATTTTCCAGCTTACTTACAGTACCTGAGAGATTCTATTGAAGTTCTTTGCCGCAACTATGGCAAGATCGGTGGCTTCTGGCTCGATGGTAACTGGAGCAAACCAGCAGGTGCTTGGGAACTTGATGCAATGTATGGCATCATCCGTAAGTATCAGCCAGATGCCATCATTATCAACAACACAGGTCTGGAAGCGCAAGGGGTGTTCGGACACCAAGAGATTGACTGTGTCACATTCGAACAAGGTGTACCACAGAAGTTAGACTGCACAGGTATGGAGAAAGAATATATGGGTGAGATGTGCTATCCGCTGTGTGAACATTGGGGAATTGCAACAGATATCAATGTGAAGTCGATGAAAGACATCCTTGAGGCGATGGTTTCTTGTAGAAAAGTAGGCGGAAACTTCCTGCTCGGGATCTTTACCAATGTAGATGGCAGTCAGCCACTGCTTCATGAAGGGTACCTGGAGGCCATTGGCAAATGGACCAGCAAGTATGGCGAAGCGTTCTTTGACGCAGAAGTGACAGCCATCAAAGGCTATGGCAAAGACTTTGCCTTAGAGACAGACACGCATATCTACGTGTTCTTACATGATATACCAACATGGGGGGATGAAAACGTGGTGAAGCTCACAGAGCGTCACTACAGCACCTTTACCCAAGTGGATCAAGCGATCACAAGTGGGAGATGGCTAGAAAATGGCAGTACTGTGAGTTTCTCACAAGACCTTGAGAAAGGCCTTCTTGTGATCGAACCGACTTCTTTCCAATATGGAGAAAGCTGGGTGGTGCGCGTAGCTGAACTCGAAAAGAAATAAACCATAAAATAAAGGCAGTTGTACCATTCACTGATGCGGTGAGTGGTACAACTGCCTTTTGATTTTGGGGTGAAGTGGATCTAATAATTGGCGATGATATCGCCTACAAGCTGACTCCATTTGAATAACCGCTCGGGTTTGTAATTAACTGTGCTCACATCTTTGAGAATAAACTCACATGGGGTGCCGTAGGCCTCACAGGCTTTTAATGTGCCAATGATTTCTTTTTTGATGGCATCCTCATCCATGGTGTGAGGAGCCAAAAGTGCTGGGTTTGGTTTGCGAGAAAGCACATAATCTCTTTTGATATTTGCGGCTGCGACTTCTACATCTGCCCATGGGCTCATGGAAATTTTGCGTACATGAGGCAACTTGCGGATGATATCAATCTTCTGATGAAGGGGTTCGCAGCAGCCATAGTACACGAGACCACATCGTTCATAATAGCGCTTTGCGTAGGCAATCTCAAATTCATCATGCATAGCTGGGGAGCAAGAGGAGAAGATCTGGCCCATGCCATAGGCCCAACAGTCCTTGGCAGTTGCAGGGACGTCTTGCTGAGCATGGCGCGTCATCTCAGTGGTAAAGGTACCTGAGCAATGCACCGTCGGTGACTGAGGATCCAACAGACCGAGTTGCTCGTACTGGGTCAAGATATCGAGCTCTATTTGTGTCAGCTTTTCCATAATGGCATGGATGAACTCTGGGCGATCCATCATATCTAACAACAATGGGGTGACGCCTCGGTACATGGTAAGTTCATCCCAAACGCGGAAGCCAGGGACAACACCTGTTAATTTTACAGGGAGGATATCTTTGAAGATTTCTTCGGCGCGGTGAAGATAGGTGTGTGTCAGTGCTTCGTCATAAGTAATGGTTGAAGGGTGGATTTTGGCTAAGGCTTCTTCATCTGCCAGAGAATCGCTATATTTATGGGCGACAACATCATTATTCTTATCTGTAAAGCCTATTTCTTCGTCGATGCTGATACCGATCCCTGTACTGCTGATGACTTTGCCGATGCCGATGTAGGGCATAACCACCATATCTGTAGCCATGTGTGTCCATTTATACAGGGTTTGTCTCAGGTGATTCTCGATGGAGCGGCAGAAAGGATCCTCGCATTGTAAAGTTAGTTCGTCATTGCTATTTAATTCATGCCAAGGTAGTTGATCGATCATCACCATGGGTTTGGCGCCAGGACTGAGACTATTGAGACGTTGCCAGTTTGTGATATTGGTTTGCTGCTGATCTAAGTGTGCGATCTCAGCGTACTTTTTACCGAGTTCTTGCAATATGATCTTATCTTTTAAACTCATGTGCATCACGTAATCTCCTTACATAGGTTGATTTATCACTATAAGTAGATTGTACAGCAGCCTAAGTTTTTGATATATAACACAAATTCACTTTAATCTTGCAAATAATCACTTTATGGGATGGTGTGCCCTATATAATAGGAAGGGTTTTGACCATCATATTTTTTGAAATCCCGACTAAAGACGTTGGCATCTTTGTAGCCCAGTAAGTCAGCAACTTCTTTGACACTTTTTCCATGTGCCAGATATTGCTTGCCATAGCTCATCTTCACTTTGATCACATATTGCCTTGGTGCTAAACCAGTCGCAACCTTGAATTTTTTAATCATATAGTTTTTGTTATAGCCTACTAGCTGGGCGAGTTGCTCATTGGAGAGATCTTCGGCGAGGTGTTCATGGATATAGTGGACGATGCTTTCTGTCGCATTCATCGCCGTTTTTTTGAGGGGGTAGTCTTGTTCTAAAACTAAGAGGAGTGCCTCTAATATTTTTTCTATGATCACGCGGTCTTTGTCTGTAGAAGCGGCTAATCCCTGAAGGAGATGGTGAGCCGCGCTGTCAGGAGCTATAGGAATCGCTACCAATGCACTGACAAGCGCATAAGGACAACTCAGATGAAACCACAAGACTTCAAAAGGATGAGCAGGGTGATGTGTGAGATGATAAGGTGTATTGGCAGGCAAGATATACAAATGGTTTGGCCTGAGTTTGGTCTGTAGATGCGCAGAGGTATAGGTGACATCCCCAGCATACATATAGTAGATTCTATGAAAACAGTCGCCTGCCCCATCTACTTGCCACTGTGGCCCACAAGTCTGTTTATTATAATTTAAAAGAGTCCCTTTTGTCATTTTTTTACTCCACTCTATTTTCTTAGTTTCATTATAACATATAAAAAATAATAAGGAGTCGCTAACGGACGTGTCTTTCAACCGACAATTGGACATACTAACAAAAGGTTTGAAAATCAGAACCTGTGAACGGAGTGATGACAATGAAGCGTAGGATAACCGCGATCAGCATGTGTCTTCTGGCACTATGGGTAGGCGGCTGTAGTAGTAGGCAAGTAGAAGCGTTTCGGATGGATGAGGTACCTTTGGCAGCCTCTAGCAAATATGCGATGGATGTGATTGAAGAGCTGACCAAGGCTGAATATGCAGGGCGACTGGCAGGGACGATGGAAAATGAAAAAGCAGCAGATTATATCGCGGAGCAGTTTCAGGCACTTGGCCTTGAGACCCTCCCCACACTAGATGGGTACAAACAGCCTTTCCATATGTCTGTTGCCATCCCCAAGGCAAAACCTGTACTAGAGGTGGTCAGTGAGGCGGGCAAAGTCCTAAAGTCATACAAACTCTTAGAAGATTTTGTGCCACAAGTCACACTAGGCGGCATACTCAGAGGAGAACGCGAGGCGGAGCTTGTACAGCTAGATCGCCTGGCTGAACTAGAGTCCAAAGGGGAGAAGTACCAAGACAAAGTGGTGGTGCTTTCTTATGGTGACTTAGGGGGTGGACTCTATAGCCTGCGGAGCGAGGCGTTCAATCATCCTGAGCGCTTTGACAAACTGGCAGGGATGATCATTGGAATGCCTACCCGTACGGGTGATCAGGATCATAGCTATGTCTTCCCAGTGGTGCCTGCGGCGGTCAATGTGAGTGATGCGGCAAACGGACCGATCCAGATGGCATGCACACCCGAGGTGATGAGTGACCTCCTGCACTATGCACAGACACCTGCGCGGGAGAAAGTGAGACTCGCTATTGCCTATG
>JBOFIR010000070.1:0-8775 GCA_051650265.1 Cellulosilyticaceae bacterium | reverse complement strand
AATGTCTTTTTGGCCTACAAATCTAAAAGAACAATGATCCGTACTGATTGTATCAATCTCTCCTGCTTGTAATGCCTGCCACAAGGCATCTTGATTCTCCTGGCTTCTTAGTGGCGGTGAGAGCACATATTTTGCACTTTCAAACCCCTCAAGATCATAATACGTCTCATCTAGGAGAAGATACTGCGGACACGTCTCTACATAAACTTGCTGTCCTCGGCCTCGCGCCCGGCGCACTTCATCTAACCCAAGTTTGGTACTCAGATGCACAATGTGTGCAGGTGCCTCTGCCAAGTAGGCAATATCTAAGAAGCGATTGATCGCTTCTTTTTCCACCACATCTGGCCGAGACGCAGGATGCGCTTTGGGCGATGTATGCCCCTTGTCAAGCTGCTCTTTGATAAGTTCATTAACAAGGTCACCATTTTCGCAGTGTACACCCACTATGCCTCCTAGATTTCTCACCTGCCTAAGCACCTGATAGAGCGCCCTGTCAGTAACACGCAGCGCATCATAGGCTAGGTAAAGCTTAAAAGACGTTACACCCGCTTCTGCCATCTCTATGAGTTCTTTGGCAATCTCCTGATTCCAGTCCGTGATCGCCATATGAAACCCATAATCACAAGAGCACTTCCCACTTGCCTTATGATGCCAATGTGCCACTGCTTGTTGAAGGGTTTCACCCTTGTTTTGTGTTGCAAAATCAATAATTGTGGTCGTCCCCCCGCTTAGAGCTGCCTTTGTCCCTGTGTAGAAATCATCTGCTGTGTGGGCAGTTCCTGTATCCATATCAAAGTGGGTATGGGCGTCTATGAACCCAGGCAAGAGTAAGCATCCCGCCGCATCAATCACTTGATCTGCCACGCGTTCCTCTTCTCCAATGTATGTAATAACGCCCGCTTCAATTAATAGATTCATCACTGGATTGTTTTTCAGCTCAGCCATACGGCCATTTTTAATAAAAATAGACACCCTAACGCCTCCTTCATGTCACTGATTAGACTTCATCTACCGCAATAACAACAGATTCTTCCACGCGTTCTTTGTTACCCCAAATATTGAAGATTGCATTTGCAACAATACCTACAAGACATACACTCGCTACAGCATCTCCAAAAATAAATTGAAGTAAACTTGGTAATTTTTCTACAATCTGTGGTACTGCCATCAAACCATAGCCTACGCCAAAAGTAACAGAAAGCATTAAAATATTACTTTCTGAGAATCCCGCTTTTGCGATCATCTTAAATCCATTGATAAGAATCATAGCAAATACTGTGATAATGGCGCCACCTAATACACTTGCTGGGATGGCTGCAAACACTGCGCCAATCTTAGGCACGATACTTGCCAATACAAGAAGTGCGCCACCTGTTGCGATACAGAACTTATTGACAACGCCCGTCATGGCAATGATTCCTGCATTTTGGCCAAAAGCTGTATTAGGCAGTGCATTAAATAAACAAGCGATCTGTGAACCAATGGCATCAGCGAGTACCGCTCCTGAATTTTCTTCTGGTGTTGCTTCCCTGCTAAATGCTGCCATGGTAATCCCGCTTGTATTACCTAGCGTCTCAAGTCCTGATACGACATAAACTGCAGCAAATGCCAAAATCGCATCCAATCTAAACTCTGGAACAAAATACAATGGTCTAGGAATGCTTACCCAACTTGCCGTGGCAATGGCATTAAAGTCGATTTTACCCATAAAAGCAGCCAGTACAAACCCTACAAATAAGCCCATCAAAATGGCTGTAATCTTAAGCATACCCTTTGCATAGCGTTGTAATCCCATAACTGTTAAGAATACAACTGTTCCTAGCAGGAGATTCTGCCAAGAACCAAAGTCCGGTGCACCTACACCCCCTGCAAAATAATTGGCGCCAATTCCTAGAAGTTTCATGCCAATCGTCACAAGAACTGCACCGATCACAATAGGTGAAAAGAACCTTTTAGCCGGTTTGATGATCAGTCCAATCAAAATCTCAATAAATGCGCCGCAAATGGCCCCTCCAAGTGCTGCCTGAATACCGTACGCTGCTGTAATCGTTGTAAGCGTAGGCACGAAAGCAAAGGAGGTTCCCATCACTATAGGTAACCCTGCCCCAATTCTAAAAGATTTACTAATACGCAGTGGATAGAGTTGTAAGAACGTGGTAAGCCCTGATACCAACATGGCACATTGGATCATCAGCACACGCTCTTCCATGGTGACATTGGCAATACCTGCTACAATAAAAATCGGTGCTAAGTTTCCAGTAAACATGGCAAGTACGTGTTGCAATCCCAAAGGCATTGCCACTTTGAGACTTGGTCTACCTTCTAGTTCATAAATCAGCTCTTCATCTTTTTTTTGATTTGCTCGCCCCATAGAAATCCCCTCTTATCCTTTTAATTTGATTGAATTCTTGTACCTGTCTTACCTTCGATACCTTCTTTTGCTTTTTCTAGCAATGTAATCAGTGCATACCGTCCTGGTTTGGATTCTACAAATGCTACTGCCGCCTCAACTTTTGGGAGCATAGATCCTGGTGCAAAATGACCTTCTTTGCTATACGCTCTTGCTTCTTCTGGCGTGATCTGTGATACCCATTTCATATCAGGTTTACCAAAGTTGATAGCGACTTTTTCCACGGCAGTTAAGATAATGAGACAATCTGCATCCAATGCCTCTGCTAGTTTATAACTTGCAAAGTCTTTGTCAATGACTGCCCCCACCCCACTTAGGTGGTTACCTTTTGCAGCAACAGGGATTCCCCCTCCTCCAGCAGCCACCACAATTTGGCCTGCTCTGACGAGCGTTTTTACGGTTTCAATTTCTATAATGCCAATAGGTTTTGGGGATGCCACCACACGCCTATACCCACGTCCAGCATCTTCCACCACATTATACCCTTGTTCGATGAGTTCCTGCGCTTCTTGCTCCGTCATAAAACGACCGATCGGTTTGGTTGGATTGAGAAAAGCAGGGTCTTCTCGGTCCACTTCAACCTGTGTAATAATCGTCACCACAGGTTTTGTGATCCCCCTGTCTAACAATTCCTCTCTGAGTGTATTTTGCAAGTCATAACCAATGTAACCCTGACTCATAGCCACACATACAGACATGGGAATAACAGGGGTACGGGGATCTGCTTTATGCATCTCCCCCATAGCAATATTAATCATTCCTACCTGTGGTCCATTCCCATGGGATATGACCACTTCATGACCTTGTTCAATCAAATCTGCAATGGCTTTTGCTGTTTGTTTAACTGCTATCATCTGTTCATGTAAATTGTTACCTAACGCATTACCACCTAATGCAATTACTATTTTCGCCATCGCACTTCCCCCTCTACACGTACATGATTTTATTTAAACCAGCGGTCTTTTCCTTGTTCTTCAAGTTTACTGAGTACTGCTTGTGGGTCTTTGACTTTTGAAAGGAACATCATGGCTGCAATCACATAAGGTTTGAAGGAAGCTTCTTTATAAAGTGCATCACGATAGCGATCAAACACACTCGCAGCTACTTCCCCTTGTTCACAACTTACGCCAGAGATATCTGCAGGTAGGCAGTGCATATACAACGCTTTGCCTTCTTTTGTCGTTGCCATAAGCGCTTCCGTACACTCCCAATCTTTGTGCTGTGCATTTTGTGCAAGCAGTTCTTTCTCTAGTGCTTTGATGCCTGCATCATCCCCTTCGGCATACATCTGTGTACGTTTCTCCATGGCTGCAAATGGTGCCCAGCTCTTTGGATAGACAATATCTGCATCTTTGAACGCTTCTGCCATAGAGTTGGTTTTTGTGAAAGATCCCCCTGATGCCTGCGCATTCGCTTTAGCAATCTCTTCCACATCCGCCATTACTTCGTACCCTTCAGGGTGTGCAAGTACGACATCCATGCCCATACGTGTCATCAAACCGATGATGCCCTGTGGTACTGAGAGTGGTTTTCCATATGAAGGTGAATAGGCCCATGTCATTGCAACCTTCTTCCCTTTTAAGTTCTCTACCCCACCAAACTCATGAATCACATGTAAGAGATCTGCCATAGATTGTGTTGGATGGTCAATATCACATTGCAAATTGACTAATGTAGGTCTTTGCTCTAAGATCCCATCTTTATGTCCCTCTTCTACAGCATGTGCCACCTCACGCATGTAAGTATTTCCTTTTCCGATATACATATCATCGCGAATACCGATCACATCTGCCATGAAAGATACCATATTGGCGGTCTCACGCACGGTTTCACCATGTGCAATCTGTGATTTGCCCTCATCTAGGTCTTGCACTTCAAGCCCTAACAGGTTACAAGCGGAAGCAAAACTAAACCGTGTACGTGTTGAGTTATCTCTGAACAAAGAAATTCCGAGACCACTATCAAAAATGCGTGTAGAAATATTCGCTTTTCTCAGTGCTCTTAAAGCATCTGCTACTGTAAAAACAGCCTGAAGTTCATCATCTGTCTTCTCCCATGTAAGGAAAAAATCATTTTGATACATGTCACCAAATTCAAGTCCATTTAACTTCTCAATATACTCACCAATACAACTCATCGCAATCTCTCCTCTATTTTCTATTTTAAATTGTCTTACTTACAATATAATGTAGGTACTGTTGCATAGACTGCTGCACATTTCACAAGATCAGCCTTCCACGTCTTCTCATTTGGGGCATGTGCCTCTTCTTCTTTTCCAGGGCCAAATCCAATACAAGGAATGCCATAGCGTCCCATGATTGAAACCCCATTGGTTGAGAACGTCCACTTATCCACTTTTGGCGTACCATACATTCCTTCATACGCAGCCACTACTGCCTGTGTTGCCGCATGATCTTCTGGAATCACCCATGTTGGGAAGTAGCAATCTGTAGGGTAGACAAGCCCTGTCCAGCTCGGACTTTCATAAGTGTACATGGTCACCTTGGCATTGTATCTCTGAACAGATGGTAAGGCGCGAATCTCCTCTAATGCCATCTGATATGTTTCACCATCTGTGAGTCGTCTATCAATAGAGATCGCACTCATATCGGCTACTGCACACCTAGAAGGTGAATTGTAGAATGATTGAGATACTGTCAGTGTGCCTTTTCCAAGGAATGGATCCTCATGAAGGTGGTTGTTCAGTTCCTTCACTTCTTGAATGATGTCTGCCATCTTGTAGATTGCATTATCCCCACGTTCAGGCGCTGATCCATGACAAGATACCCCTTTAACTTCTACACGGATTTCCATACGTCCTCTTTGACCCCTATAGATATTGCCATTTGTTGGCTCTGTGATCACTACAAATTCTGGGCGAATCTGACTTTCATTGATGATATACTGCCAACACAGTCCATCGCAATCTTCTTCTTGCACGGTACCTGTCACAAGTACGCGGTAGGCATCTGATAAAAGCCCGAGATCTTTCATAATCTTGGCACCATATACTGCTGATACGATACCGCCCAGCTGATCCGATGCACCTCTTCCACCAATCTCTGTATCTGTCTCATACCCTTCATAGGGGTCAAATGTCCAGTTACTCTTTTCGCCAATCCCGACTGTATCAATATGGGCATCATAAGCGATCAAGGTCTTACCGGTTCCCATATAGCCCAATATATTTCCCATACCATCAATCTCTATTTGATCAAATCCGACTTGTTCCATCTCTTTTGCAATACGTCTAATAACCCCTTCTTCCCCACAACTCTCACCAGGAATAGCAATAAGGTCTCTTAAGAATGCTGTCATACTTGCTTCATAGTTTTGTGCACTGCTTTGTACTTGATCGAAATTCATAACTGTTTCCCCCTATTTTTAGTATGTTAAAATTTTACTTGGATTCTTCTTCACATGGGACGCCAAAAGCACCGTCCCAAACCACTTGTCTGTAGCCCTCAGGGTCAGTATCCCCTTCTGTTGAGAACAACAAGACAACAGAATCTGCCCCTAATCCTAGGACTTCTTTGAGCGGCTTAAGCTCCTCTTGTGTCATGATACTTACAAGAAGTCCTAGCCCTACTGCACCAGATTCTCCAGAGATCACCCTTGTATCCCCCTGGAGCGGTGCCCCAAGTATACGCATACCTTGTGCAGCTACCCAGTCGGGGCAAGAGACAAAGTATGCGCTATGGTTTTTGAGAATATCCCAAGAAATGGTATTAGGTTCACCACAAGCAAGCCCAGCCATGATCGTTGGCATATCCCCATCCACTATGCGAATGCTCCCATCCCCAGCGTTTGCTGAGCGGTAAAGGCACGCAGCCTCATCCGCCTCTACAATAACCGTAGTCGGGCAGGCCTCTGGATAGCAGTTCGCAAAGTAGCCCTGCACAGCTCCTGCCAATGAACCTACTCCCGCTTGCACAAAGATATGTGTCGGACGTTTGCCTAGCTGCTGATCTGCCTCCATAGCCATGGTGCCATACCCCTGCATAATCCAGCTTGGAATTTCTTCATAGCCCTCCCAAGCAGTATCTTGCACAATCACCCCACCCGGTGTCTCTTTGGCAGCCGCTGCAGCGATCCGTACACACTCATCATAATTCACTTCTTCAATGGTAGCAGTAGCCCCTTCTTTTTGAATATTCTCAAGCCTAATTTGACTCGAGCCCTTTGGCATATAGACCACAGATTTTTGCCCTAATTTGTTGGCAGCCCAGGCCACCCCTCTCCCATGATTGCCATCTGTAGCCGTAAAGAATGTTGCTTGGCCATAAGCCTCTTTGAGTTCCTGTGACACCAGTGCATCATAGTGCAGTTCAGACACATCTTTTCCCACTTCTTTTGCAATGTATCTTGCCATGGCAAATGAACCACCTAATACCTTAAATGCATTGAGACCAAAACGATAAGACTCATCTTTCACATGAATCTCACTCAAGCCATACTGTTTTGCAAGCTGCTCCAAGTTGACTAAAGGTGTCTGCTCATACATTGGAAAACTCTGATGAAACGCGCGTGCTTTTGCGATCTCATCAATGCTCATGATCTGTAGGTGTGCATCGGATGTTTTTGGCATCTCATTTTTCACCCATTGAATCGCTTTCATATTACTCCCCCCATCTTCTTCCATTTATTTAGGATTTGATATCGATATAATTGTAAAGCGTGTACTTTGAGATCCCAAAGTATTCAGAGACTTTATCGCCTGATTTGGTAATCAAAAAAGCACCTGATTCATTAAGAAACTGCATGGCTTTTTTCTTATCTTCTTTGGTCATAAAAGCCACAGGTTTCCCAACAAGCCTTACGGATTGTTCAATCAATTCATCCAGGAGATCCCCTACATTTTTTGTGATTTTATTGAGACGCTTAGGTTCTTCCTCCTTATCATTAATCAGTTGCTTCATACAACTTTCCATCATCAGGAGCTGACTGATATCATAGTTAATAGAGAATACGCCTTCTACTTCCCCCTCACCATCTTTGATATAGATGGTGCTTGATCGTAGTACCCGCCCATCTTCTGTCAGGGTTCGATAGTTTAATCTGTCTTTCGTATCTTTGTGGTGTTTAATCCCATCAAGCACTGCTTGGGAGGGGCCATCACCAATATTTCGATTGGTAACATGACCATTTTCAATGGCTACAATGCTACTTTCCTGTTCTTCTTGATGGATTTCATGGATAGCCACTTCACATGCTGTGCCAAACTCTTCCGAAACACCCTTCGCTAATCTTTTAAGCAGCTCTAGTGTTTCTCGCTTCATATTCTCACCTCTTTACTTCCAGAAATTAACTCTGTGTATATGCTCATGATAGCACAAGAAAAAAATTACGCAATAGATTTTTACAAAATTTTTTATATATTCTGAAAATTTTTTAGTTAGCTATTGCTTTTAAGTTTTCTTAATGATAGTATGATTTTATAGTTCATATTTACCAAATAATTTCAGACTTCCAATCAGTATTACTATAAATTAACCAACCAAAAAAGGAGTGAGTCACATGTTATTAGTAGGCAACGGAACAGTCATTACTCGCGATCCGGTAGATCCCCTACAGGTTGATGGCTGCATTTGTATAGAAGATGAAGTGATCCTTGAGATTGGTGATACCACCACACTCAGAGCAAAATACCCCCATGCCAAGTGGATTGATGCCCAAGAAGGACTCATCATGCCCGGCCTAATCAATACCCATAATCATATCTATAGTGCTTTTGCTAGGGGGCTCTCTTTAGATGGACCCGCCCCACTTAATTTTCTCCAGGTATTAGAACATATGTGGTGGCGTATCGACCGCCAGCTTACCTTAGAAGACACCACGTATAGTGCTTATTGGACATTACTCGACGGCATCAAAAATGGTGTGACCACTGTTTTTGACCATCATGCAAGCTATGGTGGGATAGAAGGTAGCCTTTTTGCAATCGCTGATGTGGCGGAGCAGCTTGGCCTACGTACCTGTCTTTGTTATGAAGTTTCTGATCGTGATGGCAACGACAAGATGCGTGCTGCTGTTAAAGAGAATGTTGATTTTATGAATGCTTACAAACACCACCCTCACCATAGAGGCATGATGGGACTCCATGCAGCTTTTACACTCTGTGATGATACGCTGAACTACTGTGCGGCGCAGCTTCCTACTGACCACGGCTATCACATCCATGTTGCTGAAGGGATTAATGACCTTCATGATAGTCTTCGTGACCACGGCAAACGCATCATCAATCGGCTGCATGACTTTGGTATTCTTGGCAAACAGACAATTGCCGGTCATTGTATCCATATCAATCCCGAAGAAATGGCACTGCTCCAAGCCACCGATACCATTGTTGTGCACAACCCAGAAAG
>JBOFIR010000069.1:0-3823 GCA_051650265.1 Cellulosilyticaceae bacterium | reverse complement strand
CATCTCTCATAATCGTAATACGATCTGTAATTGCTTTGATCTCTTCCATACGATGAGAGATATAGACAATCCCCACACCCTTTGCCTTAAGGCGATTGATCATCTTAAAAAGCGCTTCTATTTCTGACTCTGTCAATGCGGCTGTTGGCTCATCCATCACCAATATGGAGGATTCAAAAGAAAGTGCTTTAGCAATCTCAATCATTTGTTGCATGGCGACTGTCAATTGTGCCACTTTTGTTTTAGGATTTAACTTCAAGTGCATCTCTTCAAAAAGTGCCTGGGCTCTCCGATTCGCTTCTGCATCATCTACAAACACCTTGTTAGACGCCATGAACTCACGCCCTATAAACATGTTTTGTGCGACTGTCAAATGTGGCATCAGATTCAGTTCTTGATGCACAATCCCTATACCTAGCTCTTGTGCTTCTTTTGTTCCCTGTACCTCAATTTCCCTTCCCTTATACAGCACTCTGCCACTGTCCTTTTTGTAGACACCCGTCAGTATCTTCATCAAGGTTGATTTACCCGCACCATTTTCACCTACCAGCGCATGGACTTCCCCTGCTTTTAGTTCAAAATAACAGTGATCTAGCGCATGTACCCCAGGAAAAGATTTATCGATCTCTTCCATCACCAATAATGTATCTTCCAAGTCCATCACCCCCACAATCTTTCAACGTCATTTCTTATACTTCTATTTTACGCCAATCCGTTCACCTTACTATTTAATATCCGCTACATTTCGTTTGATTTTTTACACAATTTGCGATCTCAATAGCCTACACCTAAAAAAGTGGCCACATCCTAATGATGTGACCACTTCTAATCAATAATGGGATAAATTAATTTTTGACTTTCTGTATCGTAAAAATTCTCTGGCTCTATCAATTTATAGCCCGTTCCAATTTTTGATTTCATTTTCTTATTCTGAAAAGCTTCAAGTGAAATTTTGACACCTAGATAGCCCATATTAAAGGGTTTTTGAGCAATGATACCATCTACAAGTCCTGTCTCTAGTCCATTCACAATAATCTCTGAACTATCAAATCCCGTTACTTTAACCTGCCCTACCAAATCAAGTTCTTTGATGGCCATACAGATTCCATCCATCACATACTGGTTTCCACCTACTATTCCTTTGAGGTTTGGATAGGTCTGAAGTATTTCTTTCGTCTTCAAATAAGCACTCTCTACAGTCCCCTCAGTATAGATCGTCGGTCGCTTTGTCATCTCTGGATAGCGATTGACTTCTAATTCATACCCCTCTTCCCGAGCTTTGGCAGTGCTTGCACCTTGTACAAAGTTAATCATGATGACTTCTCCTGTTCCGTCTAAATGATCAATCAAGCACTTGGTGATGACACTTGCTGCTTCGATATTTTCTGTTGCCACTGTCGGAATCTCTTCTGTAACAGTGGAATCAATCCCCACTACAGTAATACCTTTTTTTTGAGCCTGCCTGACCAGATCACCTAAACGTTCACTATCTGATGCTGCAAGTAGTATAATATCCGTACCCTTTGCGATTTCGCTTTCTAATAATGCCATCTGAACATCTACATCTCGCTCTTCTAAGGGCCCCCTACACACAAGTTTAATCCCCTCTTCTTTCGCTGCTAACGCCGCCCCCATCCTGATTGTTTCCCAAAAGACGTATTTGGACTGAATAGACTTTGTGATAAATGTAATTTGGTTGGGCTTTGGCTGTTCTTTACTCACAGCGCTCAGTATGAACAGCCCTACTATCATAAACGCTATGAGCCATCCGACTCTACTGATCTTATTCCTTTTTCCCATCTAAGCCCCCCACTTCAATAGCTGGTATCTTGATACAAGCTTTAGTCCATTTGCCATAAGCACTCTCATACCTGACACCATAGTCTACGCCAAAATAAATCTGGATACGTTCATGTATATTTTTAATGGCCACACCACCTTTTGTAATCCCATGTGAAAGAGGTGCTGTTAAAATAGACGCTATCTGCTCCTGCGTCATCCCTTTGCCATTATCGTACACTTCTAGATAAATGTGATTGTCTGCTTTATAGCCTGTAACTTCAATGACACCCCCTTTATCCAAATCTTTAATGCCGTGATACAGCGCATTTTCCACAAGGGGTTGTAGGACGATCTTGACAATCATATACTCATAAATTTCTGGATCAACATCTATTGTATACGTTAGCTTATTACTATATCTGATTTTTTGGATTTCCAAGTAGTGCTTGAGATGTTGTAGCTCATCATAAATGCTTACCACTTCCCGTCCCTTACTCAGGCTGAGTCTAAAATACCTTGCTAGAGCTGCTGTCATTTGTACCACTTTCTCGCACTCTTCCCTTTCTCCTAACCAAATGATGGTATCGAGCGAATTATACAGAAAGTGGGGGTTAATTTGTGACTGCAATACCCTAAGCTCACTCTTTCTGAGCTTTTTCTGATTCTCTTCAATGGTTTCAATAAGCCCTTGTATCTTATGAATCATATGATTAAAAGATTGGACCAAACTTTGTATTTCCTCTGTATCACAATCCTCTAGCGCCTTGATTTCCAAATTTCCTCCCTGGACTTGGTACATACTATTTTCTAGTTCCATAATAGGTCTCGCAATTTCACGAGCCATTCTTTTGGATATGAAAAGTGCAACAACCAGGCAGCTTCCTGTAAGTATTACCAATGAAACGATCATTTCATCTTTGCTGACTAATAACTCGTCTATGTAGGAAACACCTACAATCACCCAATCTACTGTACCCAGTTGATGGGCAGTAATGAGCCGCTTACCACCTACTTCTTCACTAAAACTCTCTTCTTTATGCATCATTACCCTATCAATATCTTCTGTCATAATCCCCGAATAAATCAGCTGCTGCTTGGGATGGTAGATAATCTCCGAATCTGCACTGACTATGTATACATACCCCTGCTCCCCTAGCTGAATCTCATGACATATATCTGTCAGATTTTTATAACTCATATCTACTAATACAACACCCAACACTTCACCTTTACTCATAATGGCTGAACTCAGAGAAAACACCCATTTCCCCTCATCTTTCAAGTAGTTCTGGACGTGTGAACCCGTGATAACAGGACGTCCTTTCGCCTCAACCGCCTTGATATACCAATCCATCTGTGTCACATCTATGTACGGCTTTACATGCTCTGGATAACCATTGGTGAGGATCAAGCCATTTTTTCCAAAGATATTAATGGCTGTAATTTCATTGGCACTATTTCCCCGACTACGCATACCTTCCAAAAAATAATTTCTTTTTACAGTTGGCTGATCTAGTTCTTCTTGTAATTGTGCCATCAAGTCTACTTCTTGATTGGAAATCAACCACATGATCTCCCTCATATGGCTAATATAAGATTCAATGTTCTTTCCCAACTGTTTGACGATTTCATAAGAATAAATATGGGCATCCTTTTCAACTGCAGCAGATAGTTTGTAGATAAAAAACAGGTCAAATACACATACAATAAAGAGTAACAAACTAAAGAAGTACCGCATCAATTTACTTTGTAACTTATCACATCGTTTTTGTCTTTTCATCTGTGCCCACTTTCTCCATGTACACTTCTATAAGCTAGCGGACTCATCTTCACCTGCTTTTTGAAAGCCGTACTAAAATATTGGGAGTCTGCATAGCCAACCGCTTCTGCGATCTCGTAAGTTTTTAAAGCCGTGTATTTAAGTAACTGCTTGGCTTTATTCATACGATAGTCCGTCACATATTGCACAAAGGTCATACCCAGTTCCTTCTTAAAGATATTACTCAGATGACTTGGGCTCATGTGTACCCCCTCACACACC